>NZ_JAENKS010000213.1:0-408 GCF_016598975.1 Campylobacter sp. 2018MI34 | reverse complement strand
GACAAAGCCACCTTGAGCATGATATCGCGATTGCGTTCAATGGAGATCAGGTGATAGAAAACGGAAAAATCCGCGGCGGGTAACCCTTCGCGGTGCGTACGCAGACGTTCGTCCATGCCGTGTAAGTCAAACAGCATGACGTAAGGTTTCGGCAGTCTCTTTAAGAAATCGCCAACTTCCAGTAATTGTTCACGCTTGACCCAAACAACGGGTACCCCGGTGCGAGTCGCCTGAACGGTAAAGGCATCCGGCCCAAAACGGTTGCGCAGTTCGCCAATGACCGGGTCATCAAGGTGATCCCGTGTTTGCCATGCGGCGTCTTGCGCGGTTAAGTCGGTCATATTGTTCACCATTGCAAATGGTCCGTGGTGGTCGGCAGTGCTTCGCGCTATTTATGTAGTGATAAGC
>NZ_JAENKS010000212.1:0-409 GCF_016598975.1 Campylobacter sp. 2018MI34 | reverse complement strand
CGTTACAGGGGGGTGGGGATATTACGCTGACCAGTCGCGGTAATATTTCAGTCGATGGTTTCACCGGCACGCGTGGTTCTCTGACGCTCAATGCGCCTGGCGCTATCGTTAATACGGCGCTGTTGTACGCGGCAAATAATCTGGCGCTTTATGCCAACACCATTACCAACCAGCGCGGCGATATCCTTGCAGGCAACAATCTGTGGATGCAGCGAGATGCGGCGGGAAATGCCAACAGCGAAGTGGTCAACACCTCCGGCAATATCGAAACCCAGAACGGTGATATCACCATCAAAACCGGGCATCTGCTGAACCAGCGGGATGGGTTGACGATTAACCAGTCCGATAAAAACTATCCGGATGCTGTTCCTGCTCCGGAAAAGTATCCTGCTTACTCCAGCTCTCTGGG
>NZ_JAENKS010000211.1:0-409 GCF_016598975.1 Campylobacter sp. 2018MI34 | reverse complement strand
ACGTTGCACTTGCCCTGTATAACAATGCCCCAACAACCTCTTCTCGTATTATGGTCGGCCAGCCAGACAATAATACGCAGAAAGCCGACCTGAATGCAGGTTCCGCTAAACTGTTCTACCGCGTTGCTTATGTCCCTGGCGCCAACTGGGTGAAAGACACTAATCCTGTGCAGTCAGGTAAAGTCAGCGCCAACGCTTACTTCACCATGAGCTACGAATAATTTATCCCTGCCGTTAATGTGCCCCGCTGGGCACATTTTTCGTATTTTTTCGAGAATATACATGTACGTACTGAATATTAAGAGCGGATTAAAAGCCCTGCTGCTGGCCTCGGTGAGCGTTTTTGCTCTTAACGCCAGTGCAGATATTGTCATTTCTGGCACCCGTATCATTTATCCTGAATCGGCAA
>NZ_JAENKS010000210.1:0-410 GCF_016598975.1 Campylobacter sp. 2018MI34 | reverse complement strand
GCTTCTGCTCATAAATTTCAGCACTTTGAGTACGTCCGGTTCTATAATATAAATCTTTGATTGTATCATTAAGATAAAAAACTGCTAAATTAAATTTAGTCAGCATGGTTTGCACTAAAGGATTAAATTCTGTATCTGGATAATCTTTTAAAAAATTGCTGATTTCTTTTTGACTCTCGAGCATTAAAGCTTGATTTCTATTAGGCACGCCAAAAGCATCAAATTTAGCCTTTATTTTTAAATAACGTATATAATCAGCATTACGAGAACTACCAAATTTCTTATTATATTCATCCAAATAAAACTCAGCCAATTGATACTCTTCTTCGTCAATATGCGCCTGTGCTAAAATAATAAGTGTGGTTTCCAAAAGCGGATTAGAAACATGTTCGCTAGCCATACCATTATAA
>NZ_JAENKS010000209.1:0-411 GCF_016598975.1 Campylobacter sp. 2018MI34 | reverse complement strand
CCCATAGACTTGCTTTATTTTTAGGATATGAATTTGAAGACTATGAAGAATTGAGAGAATTTTTTCAAAGTGGTATAGAAAATGAACAGGAAAATTTGTGCAAAGTTTTAAATAAGACCTATGAGCTTTATGAGCTTTATCAGATTTTCCATGCTTTAATTGTTGCCTTTGGAAAACTAGCTTTTAAGGGTAAAAAATTAAGTCTTGAAGGTGAAAAATTAATTAAAAATTTGAAGGAGGGATGGTGAGAGCAAAAGGGAGTAACTTGATTCCTGTTTTAACAATAGCAGGAAGCGATTGTAGTGGTGGAGCTGGAATTCAAGCAGATTTAAAAACTTTTAGTGCTCATGAACTTTTTGGTATGAGTGTGATTTTAAGCGTTGTAGCTGAAAATACAGCAAGAGTTATTTC
>NZ_JAENKS010000208.1:0-411 GCF_016598975.1 Campylobacter sp. 2018MI34 | reverse complement strand
CAGCAGCGGAGACAGCGCGGCCAGACGGGACAGCGCTTTTTTACTGGTCACACCACGCCATGCCATCTGGCAGTACTGCCATGCACGGTTTTTTACAGACGCGGGGAGGCCGCCTTTTGATAAGGATAAATTCATAGAAACTCCATTTATATTATTTACAAAACAACCCAGAGCGGTATTGACGGGTTAAGTCAATCCGGCACAGAACCATCAGATAAGACCAATGATTCTGAAACAGAATACTTAACGTATTAATCCACTTTTTTTTCAATATACTGTTCTTCAGCAGGTACGAGAGAAAATCTTCGTAAATGATCCTCCAGTCTTAATTCAGCTTCTCTTTTTTTACTCCTCCCACTCTTGAGTGCACTCTCCATTAATAGTTCATCAATGGCCTCATCCAGACTACAG
>NZ_JAENKS010000207.1:0-412 GCF_016598975.1 Campylobacter sp. 2018MI34 | reverse complement strand
ATCGAGAAGCTGCGCTTGGACTTCGTACGCGAAGCCGATCCCAAGAAGCAGTTCGAGATCGCCGAGAAGATCCAGAAGCGCGTGCTCGACCTCGGCGTCGTGGTGCCGCTCGGTCAGTTCGTGCAGCCGCTGGCGCGGCGCAAGAACGTCAGCGGCAACATGGCCTCGCCGGTGACCGTGTTCTGGAACGTCGAGAAGAAGTAGGCAAAGCTGGCGGCAATTCGCATGCCATCCCGAGTGGGCCGCGGGATGGCATCGCAGCTCACTACTTCCTGCGATTGAGGAACGCCGTCATGTAGCGGCGTGGCTCGTCGGTGCGATAGGCGTCGACGTAAGCCTGGATGCCGGCGCGAGCGCCCTCGGTGGGCGACATGCGATCCCAGTCCATGATCAGCCGCTTCTGGATGCGCAC
>NZ_JAENKS010000206.1:0-412 GCF_016598975.1 Campylobacter sp. 2018MI34 | reverse complement strand
ACCAAGCGGAAGGATAACGCGCGTGAGCGATGGAGAGAGCAGCCCGAATTCTTCGTCAGTCAGCGAGGACAACAGACGATTTGGCGACTTCGCAGCGCTCATGGACGTAACCCCAGCGGTTCGTGGCTACGAAAGGCAGTACCTTATCGAACTGCACGGTTGGCCTCCAGTGCAGCCTTGGTGTCTCACGGACGCAACGTTCTGACGCTCCGACTCTTGTCATGGGATGCCAAATCAAACAACGCGCGCCCGTGCCGTGATTTTCGATATTGACGGCGCCCTCCTCGACTCCGTCGACCTGCATGCCAAAGCTTGGGTTGACGCCTTCTCCGACTTTGGCCATCGAGTGGCTTTTGATGACGTCCGGCGCCAAATTGGCAAAGGTGGCGATCAACTCCTGCCCGAATTCCTC
>NZ_JAENKS010000205.1:0-412 GCF_016598975.1 Campylobacter sp. 2018MI34 | reverse complement strand
CCACTTCCGCGACTTTGTAGCCGAAGGTCAACGCCTGCAGCCAGGCCGTACCGTCGTAAATATCATTCACGCTGCGATCGTCTACTTTGTCGCGCGCGCCGTAGAACTGGTAACTGGTGGTGAACGGATTGCCGCCTAAATCAAATTTATAGCTGGCCTTTGCGAAATATTGATCGACATAGCCTTCGGACTGACCAAACGCCGCTTCCAGCACCAGATCATTTTTGAAGTCGTACTTCGCGCCGATGGAGTGGAGATAATCTACATTGGTTTTTTTATCCGCCTGATAAAACTTATCCATTTCGGTATGCCACGGCGCTTTATATTCGTTAGTCCACATGTAGGAAAAACTTAACGCGCCCGCATCGCCATAGTCAAAACTGGCGCCGGCTTCCGCACCCTGATAAGTACC
>NZ_JAENKS010000204.1:0-413 GCF_016598975.1 Campylobacter sp. 2018MI34 | reverse complement strand
ATCGATCCCCCAACATGTTAATGCGGATTCCTGATCACGCCGTTCAACCTGCCCGTAGCAGCCGTTCTTCTGGCCTTTTGTCAGACGGCAGTCACGGCCACCGTCTTTTATCCACCAGCGGATAGCCTCACAAGCGCCTTTAGTATCTCCGGCGTTCATTCGCTTATAGAACGTTGAGGGGAAACATTTACCCGGACCGATGTTGTAAGGGCAAAAGGACGCAATACCCGCTTTCTGCGGCTCTGTGAGAGGGACATGAATATTTCGCTCAACCCATTTCAGAGCCTTGTTGCGCTCAATGGCGTTTACCTGAGCACATTTCTCCGCTGACAATCTCATGCCCTGAATAACAGGCTTGCCGTCAACGGTTGTTGCTCCCCGGCAAATGGTCCAGATATTCGAACCATCACGAT
>NZ_JAENKS010000020.1:0-25205 GCF_016598975.1 Campylobacter sp. 2018MI34 | reverse complement strand
GTAAATTTCTTATAAAACCTAAAAATAGCGTTTTGAATTATTAAAATAGAGTATTTTTTAGTATTTTTATAAAAGTTTGAAAATTATAGTTTTCAATACAAAATAATAAATTTATAGTGTTTTTACTTTTTATCATACTAATTTACATACTTATTATTATTTACTTTAATATATTTTTAATTTTCAAATAAAGATAATTTATAAATAAAAAACAAATAATTAATTTTAATAAATTTAAAAACTAAATAAAAATACAGATTAATAATTTAGAATAGAAAAAAAATCTTAATAAAGAAAAAGATATAATAAAAAATAAAAATATACATCTAGGAAAACCTTATGAAATATCCTTTAGATTGCGAAGAGAATTTTGAAAAATCTTTTTTATTTTGGTTATGTAAATATATTAAATTTAAACTCAATTCCCTTTCCAATAAAGAACTTAAAAATCCTCAAAATCTAGCAGAAGTTAATTTTACTCTTACCAAAGGGGTAAAAAATATACAAGAACTTGATGCTCTTGTTAAAAAAGCAAGAAATGCTGGACTTAGTGGGGTAAATACATATTTTAATCCTTTAAAAAAATTCTTTGAATATTTAAATTTTTATAAACTTTATTCTTTAAAACAAATTGATGAGGAACTTATAGTTGAAATTTTAGCAAGCATTACAGGCACACTTTCTGATGCAAGTAAAAAAAATCACCGCATTGCTATAATTAATTTTTTTGATTTTTTGGACAAGCAAAATGAAGAGGATTCAAAATCTCATATTTTTGATATAAATCTTAAAAACTGGGCAGGTATTAAAGGACTTAGCGGAGTTAAGCTTCCTGAATTTATGAGTGAAGAAGAAATAAAAAAATTCCTAAAAGCTATAGATACAACAGATTTTAAAAATAACACTATTCGCAATAGACTTATTATCAAAATCATCATTTTTACTGGAATACGCGTAAGCGAAGCTATCAATATAAAAATGGGTGATATTAGCGAAGAAAATGATTTATACCTTATAAGAATTCGCGCCAAAGGTAATAAATATCGTATAGTAATGATTAAAAAAGAACTAATAGAAGATTTACTTAAAAATGTAAGTATCAATTATTTAAGTAAAGATGCCCTACTCTTTGTCAATCGCAAAGGAACAGCTCTTACTCAAGCTTATGTGAGTCGCATAGTAGAACAAATTCTTTTTAAAGCTGGAATTCGCAAACAAAAAAATGGAGCTCATATGTTAAGGCATACTTTTGCTACTTTGCTTTATAAAAAACAAAAAGATTTGGTATTGGTTCAAGAAGCCTTAGGACACGCAAGTTTAAATACTTCAAGAATTTATACTCATTTTGATAATGACAAGTTAAAACTTGCTGCACAAGTTGCAAAGGAACTTAGTGAAAAATAAACAAGATTTTGCTGTTTTTGGTGATTTTTTGTATTATGATTTAAAATATACATTAAAGGCTTTTAATCAAAAACAAAGTAAAAAAATATTTAATTTTGTAGAAAAATATAAAGATAAATTTTATTTTTTAGCTTTTTTTAGATATGAATTTTATAAATATTTAGAAGATAAACACTATAAAAGCACGCTTCCTTATTGTTTATTTTTTGCTTATAAAAAAAGAAAAACATTTAAAGCTTTAAAAATAGATGAAGAAAAATATATGCCTAGTTTTGTAAAGAAACTAGATAAAGAAAAATATTATAAGAATTTTAATAAAGTAAAAGAAATTATTGCAAAAGGACAAAGTTATCAAGTAAATCTTACTCAAGAACTAAAAATTTTTAGTCATCTTGATTCTTTTGATTTATTTAACCTTTTACTAGATAAACAAAATACAAAATATAAAGCTTATATAAAAAATGACCTTTTAGAACTACTTTGTTTTTCCCCAGAACTTTTTTTCAAAATTCATAAAAGAAAAATTACCACAAAACCTATGAAAGGAACTATACAAAGAGGAAAAAATGAGCAAGAAGATACAAAAAACAAACTTTTTTTAAAAAATGATATGAAAAATTTAAGCGAAAATGTTATGATAGTAGATTTATTACGCAATGATCTTTCAAAACTTATCAAAAAACATAGTATGCAAAGCAAACTTTTTGATATAGAAACTCACCCTACTCTTCATCAAATGACTTCGCTTATTGAAGGAAAGTTGAAAAAAAATATTAATATTTATAAAATTTTTAAAGCTCTTTTCCCTTGCGGGTCTATAACTGGTGCTCCAAAAATAGAAACTATTAAAGTTATAAAAAAATTAGAAAAAAGACAAAGAGGAATTTATTGTGGATCTATAGGTTTAATCTACAAAAATAAAAGTATTTTTAATGTAAGCATTAGAACCTTAGAAAAAGAAAACAATTATTTTAAATATGGAGTTGGTAGTGGTTTAGTTTGGGATTCTAATAAAGAAGAAGAATTTAAAGAACTCGAGCTAAAAACCAAATTTTTAAATGCTTGTGATTTTTATCTTTTTGAAACTATGCTTTATAAAAATGGTAAAATTTTATTTTTAAAAGAACATTTAAAAAGACTACTCAACTCAGCACAAATTCTAAATTTTAATACTCAAAAATTAGAACAAGATTTTCAAACAATTTTAAATCAATCTTCAAATTTGCAAGATTTTAAAAATTTAAAACTTTTAGAACTTAATAATAAAATTTTTAATCAAGATCATTTCCTTTTTTATCCTTTTGTTATTAACAATTATCATCAAAATGAAGGAATTTTAAAGCTTATCTTATATAAAGAGGGGCATTATAAATTAAATATAACAGAGCTAAAGCATACTTTTAATGATAAGCTTATTCTAAGTAAAGAAAAAATTTCTTCTAAAAACGATGCACTCTTTTTTAAAAGTTCCTTAAGAAAACTATACGATGACAAATCTTCTCTATGGAAAAAAGATAAATGTTATGATATAGCTTTTTTTAATGAAAAAAATGAACTCTGTGAAGCAAGTAGAAGCAATATAATCATTAAAAAAGAACAAATATTTTACACCCCTGCTCTAGAAAGCGGATTACTTGATGGAATTTATAGAAGATTTTTACTTAATTTAAAAATAATAAAAGAAAAAAAACTTTTCAAAAAAGATTTATTAGAAGCGGATGCAATTTATTGTATGAATTCTGTAAGAGGTTTAAAAAAGGTTGTAATTTTATGAAGCGTATTTTAATCATTGATAATTACGACTCTTTTACCTATACTATAGTTTTTTACCTAAAAGAGCTAGGTTATAAATGCAAAGTAGTCAAAAATGATGAATTTAAAAAAGTAAAAAAACTTAAAAAAATACATTTTTCACATTTGATCATATCACCAGGCCCTAATTCTCCCAAGGAATCAAAATTAAGTTTAAAGGCTATTAGATATTTTAAAAAAAAGAAAAAAATTCTAGGAATTTGTCTAGGACACCAATGTATTGCCGAAGCTTTTGGAGGAAAAATTGCTAGATTAAAAAATCCAAAACATGGTAAAACTACTTTATTAGATCACAATCAAAAAGATATATTTAAAGGTGTAAAAAATAATTTTGAAATTTGTCTTTATCATTCTTTATACGTCAAAAAGATCTCTAAAGAACTTATGATTATAGCAAAAAGCAAAGAAAATATTATTATGGGAATAAAACATAAGCTTTATCCTATTTATGGCATTCAGTTTCATCCTGAAGCTATTTTAAGTCAAAAAGGTAAAAAAATTCTTAAAAATTTTATAAATCTTTAATGAAACTCCTTATAGACTTTGAAATTAATTTTTAAGGTAGGAAAATGAAAATATTATTTTCTCCAAGCGAAAGCAAAAGCGAAAATTGCACTGAAAAACCTTTTAATAAAGATTCTTTTATTTTTAAAGAATTATTTGATTTTAGAATGCAAGCTTTAAATTCTTTTTATGAATATATTAAAAATACCTCTATAAAAAATTTAAAAGAATTTTTTGGCATAAAAGATGAAAAAGAAATTGAAAAATTTATACAAAATTTACACAATCAACCAACAAAAAAAGCCATAGAACTTTACAATGGCGTATCATATGAATATCTTGATTTTGATACATTAGACAACAAGGCTAAAGATTATATTTATAAAAATACTTTAATTTTTTCAAATCTTTTTGGCGTAGTAAGAGCTGATAATCTTTTGCCTTTTTATAAATTTAAACAAGGTGCAAAACTACCTAATTTTTCTTTGGAAAAATTTTATAAACAACATTTTTCAAATGTTTTAGATGAATTTTTAAAAGAAGAAACTATTATTGACTTAAGAGCTGGATATTATGATAAATTTTATATTCCAAATAAACAATTTACTACTTATAAATTTATAAAAAATGGTAAAATTGTGAGTCATTTTGCAAAAGCTTATAGAGGAATTTTGTTAAGAATTTTAGCTCAAAATAACATACAAGATAATAACACTCTTTTATCTAAACTTCCTACAAATTTGAGACTAAAAGAAATTAAATACATAGACTTAAAAGAAGAAATTTTGTTAGAAATTATTGATTAAACAAGGAGAAAAAATGGGATTTTTATTGATCTTAATAGTGCTTATATTTTTATTTATACTTTTTATAATTATAAATCGCTATGAGCGTAAGATTAAAATTTTTACAAAAAATATACAAAGCATTAAAGAAAAAATGGCAGAACTTGAAGCAAAAATCGAAAAGAATAGTTCATTAATAGAAAAAAATCGCTCTAATATAGAAGATATAAATAAAATTAATCAATTATCATAGCAATTAATTCCAAAGGATGTCTAAAGATAGTTTGAATTTTTTCTTTCTCTAAAGAATTTGAAATTTGCATTCTACAAGCAGAGCATTCGGCACTAACAAAATGTGCTTTTGTTTGCTTAATGTTCAAGGTTTTTTTATCTGCTATTTTTAGACTTTCATTATATAAATTTATTTGAGTGTTAATACCGCCAAAACCGCAACATACATCACTCTCGTGCATTTCTTTTAAAATAAAATTATTTTTTAAAAGTTCTCTTGGTTCTTTAAAAATACCTTGAGTTTTTTTAGAATGACAAGGATCATGATAGGTTATAATAAAATCTGTTTTCTTTTGCTTGCTTAATAATTCTTTTAAAGAAGTTTTATGATAAAAATATTCTGTTGCAAGATAAATTTTAGAAGAAAGTTTTTTTGCTCTTTTTGCCCATTCTTTTTGATTAATAGAATTAAAAAAATATTCATAATCTTTTCGTATCATTGAAGAACAAGTTGCTTCAGCGATAATAATAGCATCTAAATTTTCAAGTTTTTTTTCAAAATACTCTATATTTTTTTTTGCAAGTTTTTCTACACTTTTAAAATCACCATTAAAAAAATGCACTACAGCACAACAATTTTGATCTTTAAGTAAATCTACATTAATTTTTAATTTTTTAGCTATTTTAAGAACAGCCTTAGCGCTTTCATCATAAAAATAATTTTGTAAGCATCCTACAAAAAATCCTATAGTTTTTTCTCCTTGATTATCAATAAAATCTGCATTAGATTTTAAAAAACTTTTTTTAGTAAAAGAAGGGAATAAGCGATCTTTTTTGATAAGAGATATGTTAAATTTAGATTTCATTCCTAAATTTCCATTTTGTATTTTAAAAATGCAAGGATTAAAAATATAGCCTAATTTTGCAATAAAATCTAATATTTTTCTATTTCTTAAAAAAAATAAAATTACTTTTTTATATAAAGATAATGATCTTTGAAAATCTTTATGACGAAAATCTATTATAGCTTTATCAACTTTTAAATCAAAGGGACAAATTTCAGTACAGCTTGTACATAAAAAACAAGAATCAAAAATATTTTTTAAATCATTATCACAAGAAATTTCTCCTTTATTATAAGCAGACAATAGTTCTAAAAAACCTCTAGGATTATGAAGCTCATCTTTTTTTACCTCATAAATTGGACAAGTTTGGATACATTTACCGCATTTAACGCAAGCACTAGTAATTTTATCAATCATCATTATAAAGTTTTTGAAAAAACCTTTTTATCTTCATCTATTTTTCTTAAATAAGCATCAAAACACATTGCAATATTTCTTATAAGCAAAACACCTGTTTCATTCACTTTAATCATTTTGGAATCTCTTTGAATAAAATCTTTATATTCATCTAAATTTATCAAATCTTCTTTAAAGTATTCAAAAAAATCTATATTAAATTCTGTTTCTATCATTTTAATATCTAAGCAAAAATTTGCCATTAAACTCATAATAACAGCTTTTCTTATCTTATCATCTTCATTTAAAATAATACCTTTTTCAAAAGGTAATTTTTTATTATCAATAGCTTCTTGATATTTTAATATATCCTTATAATTTTGAGCATAATAACTCTCGCCCTCCCCTATGCTAGTTAGCCCTACACCAATTAAATTAGCACCTTTTCTAGTGGTATAACCTTGAAAATTTCTATGTAAAGTATTATTTTTTAGAGCTTTAAAAAGCTCATCATCGCTCTTTGCAAAATGATCCATTCCTATCATCTTATAGCCATTTTGAGTTAAAAATTTTTCACAATATTCCAAAATAGAAAGTTTGATATCAGGAGTTGGTAAAGTACTCTCATCAAATTTTCTCATATTTTTCTTAAGCCAAGGAACGTGAGCGTAATTAAAAATAGCCAAACGATCAGGATTTAACATAATAACTTTTTCTAAAGTCTTGGAAAAACTATTTAAATCCTGATAAGGCAAACCATAAATAAGATCAACATTGACAGATTTAATCCCTCTTTCTCTTACTATATTAATAGCATTTTGTGTCAATTCAAAAGGTTGGATTCTATGAATTTCTTTTTGAACTTTTTCATCAAAATCTTGCACTCCAAAACTAATGCGATTAAAATGATTTTGTGCTAAAGTATCTGCTTGCTCTTCATTTAAAAATCTAGGATCAATCTCGCAACTAAGCTCTGCATTTTCATCAAAATTATCAAAAGTATTCTTAATCTTTAAAATTAAATTTTTTAATTGCTTGGCGCTAAAAAAAGTAGGAGTACCACCACCAAAATGCATTTGAACAACTTTACGTTTAGTATCTATTATATCTTTTAACAATTCTAACTCTTTAAAAAGATATGTTAAATATTTTTCTCTATTCTCTTCTTTTGCAGTGTAAATCACGTTACATCCGCAAAAATAACAAGCACTTCTACAAAATGGTAAATGAAAGTATAAAGAAATATCTTGTTTTTGTTCTTTTAAAAATCGAATATATTCTTCATATTTAAAATTTACATTAAATTCAACAGCAGTAGGATAAGAAGTATATCTAGGTCCAGCCTTAGAGTATTTTGTAAAAGCCTTATAATCTCTCATTTTCTCACTCTTTCCATCATAGCTTCCATATCAACGAAAAGATTTGGATGTTCTTTTTTTATATCAGCTATAAGTTTTTCTAAATCTATATTAATTTCCATTAAAGCACCATTTTTTGCTCTTTTTTTTATCTCATCCATAGCAACCGTCCAAGCATCATTAAAATCAATTGGAATTTGTTGGTAGATAGCTTTTTCAAGTTTCAATTCAAAATTCTCTTTTTGTGTTTGTTTTAAACTTTCTAAAATATTTTTTAAACTTTTTAAAGATATAAGAGTATGAATTTCATCGTTTTCATCTACCATAAACCAAGGTTCTGGATTTTCAAAACTTCCGTTTTTTAAAATTAAAATTTTTTCATTATTATCTGTTTCTTTAAGCTCTAAAATAGTTTGTTCTTCTTTTTTTAAGCCTAAATTCTGAGAAAATTCATCAATGCGTTTTAAACAAATAGCGTGTTTATTTGATTTCATTTAAGCTCCTTTATTTTGTAAAAGTTTAGCTAATTCTTTTGCATGATAAGTAATTATAAGTTTTGCTCCAGCTCTTTTAAATGCAATCATAGTTTCTAAAACTATTTTATCATAATCAATAATTCCAGCTTTTTTACCTGCTTGCAATAAAGCATATTCTCCGCTAACATTATAAACACAAATAGGAAGTTTTGAACTTAAACTTAATTCTTTAACAATATCAAGATAAGCTAAAGCTGGTTTTATCATTAAAATATCTGCACCCTGCTTTTCATCTTCTAAACTCTCCATTAAAGCTTCTTTAGCGTTAGCAAAATCCATTTGATAAGTTTTTCTATCTCCATAACTTGGAGCTGATTGTGCAACATCTCTAAAAGGACCATAATAGTTTGAAGCGAATTTAGTAGAATATGCCATAATAGGTAAATTTTCAAAACCATTTTCATCTAAAGTTTTTCTTAAAGTATAAATAATACCATCCATCATACCGCTTGGCGCTATCATATCAACTCCTGCCTTTGCGTGTATTAAGGCTTGTTTGGCTGAAATTTCTAATGTAGCATCATTATCCACACTCTTTGTTTTCATATCAATGATACCACAATGACCATGATCTGTATATTCACAAAAACAAAGATCACTTATAACAATTAAATCAGGAAATTCCTTTTTAATAGCTTTAATACTTGTAGCAATCAACCCATTTTCATCTAAGGCATCACTGCCACAACTATCCTTTTTATCAGACTCTAAAACTCCAAACAATATAATAGCCTTAATGCCTAATTCTTTAATTTCTTTGCATTCTTTTAAAATTTCATCTAAACTCATTTGAAAAACTCCTGGCATTGAAGGAATTTCTTTTTTTATACCTTTAGAATTTACAACAAAAAGTGGATAAATTAAATCATCAATATTTAAAAAATTTTCTCTCACCATTGATCTTATATTTTCATTTATTCTTAATCTTCTAAATCTTTTAAACATAACTTTTCCTTTTTTTGATACAATATTAGCATAAAATTTATTATAGAAAGTATTATAAATGGACATAAAAATTTCAGAAATTGCAAACTTGCCAACTAAATGGGGCTTATTTAAAATTCAAAGCTTCAAAGAAAATGACAAAGAACATCTTTGTATATTTAAAGATGAACCTAAAAATACTTTAAATTTAAGAATTCATTCAGAATGCTTAACAGGAGATGCATTAGGGAGTTTAAAATGTGATTGCGGTGAACAGCTTGAATTTTCTCTTAAATATATACAAGAATCAGGTGGAATGGTTATGTATTTAAGACAAGAAGGAAGAGGTATTGGACTTTTTAACAAAGTTAATGCTTATGCTTTACAAGATAAAGGATTTAATACCATAGAAGCTAACCATCAATTAGGTTTTAAGGCTGATGAAAGAACTTACGAGATTGTTAAATTTATCTTAGATTTTTATAAAATTACTAAAGTAAATTTAATAACCAACAACCCAGAAAAACTTCAATGTATTAAAGACAATATAGTTGCAAGAATTCCTATACTAATAGAAACCAATCGTTTTAATGAAGAATATATTCATATTAAACAAACTCAAATGGGTCATCTAAAATAAATGCATTTATATTTAGAAAATTTAGATTTTTTAAAAGAATATGATATCAAAAATTTTGAAAACAAAATTCAAATTTATAAAAATCTCTTAAACAAATATAATCGTATTCACAATTTAACCCAATTTAAGACTATTGATGAAAATATCATTGATAGTCTTAAAATACTAGATTTTAAAGACTTAAATTTTGCTAAAAATATTATAGATATCGGAAGTGGAGCTGGATTTCCTGCTATTTTTTTAGCTTTTGTTTTAAAATCGCAATTTTATCTTTTTGAACCAAATGCCAAAAAAGCTGCTTTTTTAAGAAATGTTAAAATAGAATGCAAGCTTGATAATGTTTTTATTGTAAAAGAAAAAATACAAGATTATAAATCTCAATTAACAGCAGATATTATAACTTCAAGAGCTTTTAGTGATATTTCTTCTTTAATAAAACTTTGTAGAAATTTTTATAACGAACATACTCTTTTTTTACTTTATAAGGGAAGTAAAGTTTATGAAGAATGTAAAATTTTAAAAGAATATGAAATTATAGAAAGAGATTTTAGAAAATATTGCCTTTTTAAAGGAATTTTACCACAAAATTCCTTTAAAAGCTAAAGTTAAAAAATATCCTATTACAATCAAAGAAAAAGCTAAAATTAACGCTAAAGCAAATACCTTAAAACCGCTTTTTAAGAATTTTTTAAAATCTATTTGAAGCCCTAAAGCAGCCATAGCATAAACAATACAAAGAGTACATAATAGCTTTCCTGTACTAATAATAAAGTGAGTATCAATACCTAAAAAATACTCTTGTTTCGATAAAAAAGTATTAACGGCAATCATAATTAAAAAAGCAAAAGCAAAATAAGGAATAGTAATTGTTTTTGAAGTTTTTTTAGAATTTTGATGTCTTGTTTTTGTAAAAAAATATGTTACGATTAACAAAAACGGAACAAGTAAAATAACTCTCATCATTTTAATAATAATAGCTAAATTAGCTGCACCTTGACTAAAATTTGACATATCTTTTGCCATTTCAGCTGCTCCAACAACATTAGCCACTTCGTGTAAAGTAGCTCCCATATAAACACCCATAGCATTTTGATCAAAATAAGGAATTAAATCGAAAGAAAAGAATATAGGATATAAAAACATAAATATAAGACCGAAAATTACAACTGTTCCAACAGCTAAAATTCCTTTAAAAGGATCAGATTTTAAAGAAGATTCAAGAGCCAAAACGGCAGCAGCACCACAAATTGAACTTCCAGCACCCACAAGCATTGAAGTTTCTTTATCGAGTTTAAAAATTTTCGTTCCTATTACAACAGAAAGTAAAAATATAACTACAATAATCAAAAAAGAAAGTAAAAATCCCCATAAACCTACACTTAAAAGCTCTGTTAAAGTAATATTAAAACCATATAAAACAATACCGAGTCTTAATAATTTTTTAGCACTAAAATGCACTCCAGCTTGAAAAGTATGTTGATATTTAAAAAACCAAGGAGAAAGAAGCACTCCTATAATAATAGCAAAAGCAGTGGCAGCAAGATGAGTAGAATCTTTAATGCTTTGCAAACTAGAAAGATACATTGAGCAAGCTACAATACAAGAAACAAAAAACAGACCTTTAAAATTTGACTTTGCTATTATCAAACTTTTTATAAAAATATTAGCTTTCATTCAAAATTATCCTTAATAAATTTTTGATTATTATATTTTTTTTGTAATAATTATAAAAATATATTATTTTAATATTTATAATAATTTTATTAAATCTTTATATTAAAACAAGGAGACATCAATGAAAATTAAGGATATGGAGATTTTTTTAGATCTTTTAAATACGCAAAGTCCAACTTTAACCGCTAGTAATTTTTCCACATCTCAGCCTAATGTTTCCATTATTATTAAAAATTTAGAAGAAACTTTATCAACAATACTTTTCGAACGCTTAGGAAAAAAACTTCTTCCTACATCAAAAGCTTTACTTATAGGAAAAATTTGGCTAAAACTTGTTGAAGATTATTATAAAAGCTTAGAAATAATAAATGATGATACAACTTTATTAGGTGAAATTAATATTGCATCAACTCAAAGTATTTCAGAATATTTTGTCAATGAAATTTTATTTAAATTTAAAGATCATTTTCCAAAAGTAAATGCACATCATCAAACACAAAATACACAAAAGAGTCTCCATCTTTTAAAAAATGGCTTAATTGAAATGGCTATTATAGAAACAAATATAACACAAAGCTATATAGATCACGAATCTTTCATAAAGAAAGAATGGTATGAAGATGAATTAATCGTTGTAAGTGCCAATGAAGAATTAAAAAATAAAGAATTTTACATTGATGAACTTTTAGATAAAAAATGGATTTTTAGAGAAAAAGGTTCTGGCTTAAGAGATGCTTTTTTGAAAAAAATTGGCAAAGTATCTAAAAATTTTCCAATCTTTCTAGAACTTGATAGAGCAAATGCCATAAAAGAACTTATTTTAAAACAAGATGCTATTTCATTTTTTTCTAAAAAAGCTGTTGAAAGAGAGTTGCAAAATAACATACTTTATCCAATTAAAATAAAAAATATAAATTTAAAAAGAAAATTTTACGTGGTAAAAAGAAAAGATTATAGTTTTAACAGAGCTTTAGATAAATTTGAAGATTTTTTATTTGAATATAAAAATTTATAAGCTTAACTATGAAAAATATAATATAATTATTTTATATAAATCACTATTTTAAGGTATAAAAGTGTTATTTTTTGGTCATAAACTTATAAAAACGAAAAATTTTTTTCATGTAAAAGAAACGTATTTTCAAAATAATGCTATTAATTATTTTTTTTATAATGAAAATTTAATAGAAAAAGCTAAAAAAAATAATTATGAATTTGCAATACTTGCTCAAAAAAAAGATGATTTTTTCCTTTCTAATGCACTTGGGGCAAAATATATTATTTGTAAAGATGAAAAATTAGCTAAATTTGGAGCTAAAGTGGCTGAATTCTATCTTTTTGATTCTAAAATTTTGTTAATAGTTGATAATTTCAAAAATTTAGATAAAGTATTTAAACTCAAAATAGATGGTGTTATTTTAAATACTTTGATTAATTTTTATCTTCAAGGAAAATAATGACTTATTTGGAAATCGAAGGTGTTAATTGTTTATCAGGTAATATAGAAATTAGCGGAGCTAAAAATGCTGCTTTACCTTTAATTGCTTCAAGTATTCTAGCAAAAAATGAAATTAAATTATCAAATATTCCTAACGTTGCTGATATTAAAACCTTATTTAATCTTCTTCAAAATTTAGGTGCTTATTGTGAATTTAAAAACAATACTGCCATTATTGATACAAGCACACTTAAAGAAACTGTAGCAAAATATGATATTGTAAGAAAAATGAGAGCTTCGATTCTTACTTTAGGACCTTTGCTTGCTAGGTTTGGAAATTGTGAAGTATCTTTACCTGGAGGATGTGCTATAGGACAAAGACCTATAGATCTACATCTTTTAGCGCTTGAAAAAATGGGGGCTAATATCCAAATAAAACAAGGTTATGTTGTAGCAAGCGGAAATCTTAAAGGCAATGAGATTATCTTTGATAAAATTACTGTTACAGGAAGTGAAAATATTATTATGGCAGCAGCACTTGCTAAAGGCAAAACAAAACTTATTAATGTTGCCAAAGAACCAGAAGTTATTCAACTTTGTGAAGTTTTAAAAGAAAGTGGATTAGAAATTAATGGCATAGGAACTGATGAAGTAGAAATTATAGGCACAGATGGAGAACTTTTAGAATTTAAAGATATACAAGTAATTCCAGATAGAATAGAAGCAGGAACTTATCTTTGCGCAGGAGCTATTGTTAATTCTCAAATTTCAATTTCTAAAAGCAATCCTTCACATTTGAGTGCTGTATTATCAAAACTTGATCAAATGGGTTTTAAAACCTTAATTGAAAAAGATACTATAACCCTACTTCCGGCAAAACAAATTTATCCTATTGAAATTTTAACAAGTGAATATCCTGGCTTTCCTACAGACATGCAAGCACAATTTATGACCTTAGCCTTAAAAGCTAATGGAACAAGTATTATTGATGAAAGATTATTTGAAAATCGATTTATGCATGTTAGTGAACTTTTAAGAATGGGTGCTGATATAAAGCTAAATGGTCATATTGCCACTGTTGTTGGGGGTAAAGAGCTTAATGCTGCTGATGTAATGGCAACTGATTTAAGAGCTTCTTCTGCGTTAATATTAGCAGCACTTGCAGCAAAAGGAACAAGTAGAGTGCATAGAATTTATCATCTTGATAGAGGCTATGAAAATTTAGAAGAAAAATTTAAATCACTAGGTGCAAAAATCACAAGGCTGGAAGAATGAAAAATATATTTCAAACTTTAGAAATTTTAGAAAAAAATATCAAAAGTATAAATGAATTTGAAATAATATCATTAGAAAATGCCAAAGATCGTTTTTTATTTGAAGATATAAAATCAAAAAAAAATCTTCCTTCTTTTGATAATGCAGCACTTGACGGATATGCTTTTAGATTTGAAGATAGGTTTAATGCCTTAAGTGTAAAAGGAACAATCTTAGCGGGAGATAAAGAAGATAAAAAAATAGAACAAAATGAATGTTATAAAATAATGACAGGATCTAAAATTCCTAGCAATGCCGATACTATTATTATGCTTGAAGATGCTTTTCTTGAAAATGACAAACTCATTATAAAAAAAGATATTAAACAATACAATGCTTATCGCTTTAAAGCAGAAGAACTTAAAGAAGGTGAAATTATTTTAAAAAAAGGGGAAAAATTAGACAGTGCAAAAATTACCCTACTTGCATCTCAAGGAATTTACAAAATCAAAGTCTTTAGAAAAATTAAAATAGGAATTTTTTCAAGCGGAAATGAGCTCAAAGAACCTTGGCAAGAATGCGATAAAGATGCTATTTATAATGCTAACGCTCTTGGTATTTTTTCACTTCTTTTATGTCCTAGCTGTGAAATTTCTTATCTTGGAATTATTAAAGATAATTTTTTAGATACAAAAGAAGCTTTAGAATTTAATAATTTTGATCTTTTATTAACAAGTGGCGGAGCAAGTGCTGGAGAAGCTGATTTTATGGAAGAAGCTTTAAAAAAACTAAATTTTATTCCTATTTTTCAAGGAATAAAAGCAAGACCTGCTAAACCTAGTAAACTTTATTGTAAAGATAAAAATTATATTTTAATACTTCCTGGAAATCCTATGGCAGCTTATTTATCTTGCTTTATCCTTGCTTTAAAAATCATACATCTTTTTTGTTGCAATACTCAAAGTTACTTAAGCATTGAAGCTAAAATGGGAAAAGATTTAAAACTTAAATCGGGTAGAAATAATTTGATATTAGGAAATTTAGAACAAGATTTTTTCTATCCTATAGAACAAAATTTTGGTTCAGGAATGATTATGCCACTTATAAAAAATAATTTTTTATTTATAAGCAATGAAGAACAAGAATATATTAAACAAAATGAAAAAATTAAAATAATACTACTTTAATTTTTTCATTTTTTAGGACGAAACACTTTAATAACTTCTTCATTTACTTCTATATAAGATCCACCGATTAAATCTATACAATAAGGGATAGCTGGAAAAACAGGCTCTAAACATTCTAAAATTGCTTTTGGATTACCTGGTAAATTTAATATAAAAGTTTTATTTCTAATCCCTGCAGTTTGTCTTGAAAGTATAGCTGTTGGAACATATTTTAAACTTTGCATTCTCATAAGTTCTCCAAAACCAGGCATCATTTTATCACATACAGCTTCTGTAGCTTCAGGAGTTACATCTCTTAAAGCAGGTCCGGTTCCTCCACTTGTTACAATAAAATCACATTTTTTTTCATCACTTAAAAAAAGTAATTTTTTTATAATTAAGTCATAATCATCTGGAATTAATTCTCTATGATAAATAATTTCATTTTTTATATATGAATTTAAAACTTTCTCAATTTGTGAAGTTGCCTTATCTTCATAGACACCACTACTTGCACGATCACTTAATGTTAAAATTCCAATATTAATTTTTTGCATTTTTTCTCCTTATAACCAACCTTTTTTCTTAAAAAATACTACTGGTAAAATAATAGAAATAATCATAATAAACAAAACCATAGGATAAGCATAATCTAGCTCAAGTTCTGGCATTTTTTTAAAATTCATACCATAAATAGTTCCTATTAAAGTTGGAGGCATCATAGCAACTGTTGCAACTGTAAAAAGTTTAATGATTTTATTTTGTTCTATATTTATTTGACTTGCTAAGATAGTTTGAATATTATCTAAAATATTTAATTGAGATACACTAAATTCAACTAAAGAATTTAAATCTTTTAAAACTATAACTAAATTTTGTTTAATATCTTTATCTATTTTATCACTTTTTAAAAGCGAAGTCATAGTTCGTCTTTTATCAAACAAAGAATCTCTTACTTCCATATTTAATTCTTGTAAATTAGAAATATCTTTTAGCATTTTATCATAACTATATTCATCCTTTTTTTCTAGGACGCTGATTCTTAATTTTCTAGCTTCTTTATCAATCCACTCTAGTAAATCAGCATCTTTTTCAACCCTTACTTCAAAAATCTTATCAATAATATCAAAACCATCTTCAAAATTTTTAGGACTTGCTAATATTCTTGCTTGTATTTCTGCAAAAGTACTAAATTCACTATATCTTATAGTAAATAAAACACTGCTTCTAGTTATAAAAGTAACAATTTCTGTATTAAAATTAATATCTTTTCTTTTATTGTTATTTAGTTCTTTTATTAAAAAATGTGCATTTATTGTAATAGTAGCATTATCTTCCCAATACTTTGCACTAAGTTCGATTTCTTCTCTTTCTTCCTGACTTGGAAATTCGATATTAAACTTTGATGAAATGTATTGTATTTCATCAATACTTGGATAAACAAGATCAATCCATAAAATATTATCTGGTAATTCATCTTTATTAAATTCAAAATCAATTCTTTTAACTAAAGTATTTTGTTTAATATAAATATGCAACATTTTTTTTCCTAAAAAAATATAAAATTAAAATAGCTCTTAAAAAATTAAAAAAATATTATTATTTATATCCTTATTTAATTTAAATTTACATAAATAACTTATTATTTTATTTTAAAATATTAAAGGAGTAATGAATGAAAAAAGCGATATTAAATTTTTGCTTAATTGCCCCATTAAGTCTTTTAGCTGCTACTAAAACTATTGAAGTTTATGAAAGTCCAACTTGTGGTTGTTGTGATCTTTGGGTTTCATATATGAAAAAAAAGGGTTATGAAGTTAATGTCCATAAAACAAACGACTTTCTAAAAATTAAAGAAAATTATAAAATCAATCCATACTATCAAAGTTGCCATACAGGTGTTATTGATGGCTATGCCATTGAAGGGCATGTTCCAGAAGATGCTATATCTTGGCTTTTAACTAATAAACCAAAAGATGTAATTGGAATTTCTGCGCCTGGCATGCCACAAGGAAGTCCGGGAATGGAACAAGGTTATGAAGAAGAATATCCTGTAATCTTAATGTATAAAGATGGATCATATAAAATTTTTGCATATTATAAGGGTGAAAAAATTGTAAAAAACGTAAACAATAAATAAGCTTAGCAAAAAAGCTAAGCTAAAGACTCACGAAAGATTTGTCGCAAGACCACCTAGTGAAGTTTCTTTATATTTATAATTCATATCTTTACCTGTTTCATACATAGTTTTAATCACTTCATCAAGAGTAACCATTGGAGTGCTTTTTCTGGTCATAGCCATTCTTGCAGCTGAAATTGCTTTAATTGCTCCAAATGCATTTCTTTCTATACAAGGAATTTGAACAAGTCCAGCAACAGGATCACAAGTAAGCCCTAAATGATGCTCCATAGCAACTTCTGCGGCATTACAAGCTTTAAAAGCATTGGCCCCTAAAACAGTTGCCATAGCTCCAGCTGCCATAGAACTAGCACTACCTATTTCTGCTTGACAACCAGCTTCAGCACCGCTAATACTTGCATTTTTCTTATAAAAAGATCCAATAAGCATTGCACTAAGTAAAAATTCCACAACCTTATCATCATTAAAACCAACAGTATGATGTTTAAGATAAAGCATAACAGCTGGAACAACAGCACAAGCTCCGTTAGTAGGAGCTGTTACGACTTTTGCCCCACTAGCATTTTCTTCTGCAATTGAAATAGCATATAAAGAAATAAAATCAATAATACCAATAGGATCAGTAGTTAATTTTACTCTCTCTTTTAAACCTTTAGCTCTTCTTCTTAAGTGAAGTTTTCCTGGTAGGTATTCTTCTGTTGGATGTGTACCATTATGATACGCCTCTTCCATTACCCTCCAAATTTCTAAACAATAATTTCTTATTTCTTCTTTAGTATGAAATTGTAATTCATAATTGTAAGAAAGTTCATATAAATTCCAATTATTTTTTTCACAAAGCTCTAGCGCTTCTTGAGCATTATTGATTTCTAAATCTAGTTTTTGTTTTTTAACTTCTGAACCGGAATTTCTTTGTTCTAATTGTTCCTTAGTTAAAACAAAACCACCGCCAATAGAATAATAAATTTCTTCATCTATAAGCTCATTTTTATCATTAAAAGCTTGTATTTGCATACCATTTTCATGTAAAGGTAAAAATTCCTTCGAAAAAATTAAGTCTTTATCATAAAAAAAATCAATCTCTTTTTTATTGCAAAGATTAATTTTATTATTTTTTAAAGCATTTTCATTGACTTGACTTTGAATTTGAGAGTTTATATTTTTCGCTTCTAGGCCATTTAACCCCCAGATTACAGCTTTGTCAGTTAGATGCCCTCTGCCTGTTAGAGACAAAGAACCATAAAGAGTAATTTTAAGTTTCTGAATATTTTCTAGTTTTTGTTCAATTTTTTTACAAAATAAATTTCCTGCTAACATAGGTCCTAAAGTATGTGATGACGATGGACCTACGCCAATTTTAAAAATATTTAAATTACTCATTTTTGCCACCTTTTAAGATAAAAGTCCATGAATCGCAGCTGAAATTGCAATAAGTCCAATGATAACAATAAAAATATCTAAAGCTTTACTTCTAAATTTTTTCAATAAATCAAAACGATAAATACAATAAACAGGCATTAAGAAAAGTAATATCGCTAAAACAGGACCTCCTATAGACTCTATAATACCAATAGCACTAGGATTTTTATATGCTACAAACCAAGCAATAAGAAAAGTAAAAATACCTGTAATAGTATTAGCAATTTTTCCTTGAATTTTACCATCTGAAATTTTATATAAAACCCCATTCAAACCTTCTTGAGAGCCAAGATAATGACCTAAAAAGCTTTTACTCATTGCAACAAGTGCTATGATTGGAGCAATGTATGCTAAAAATACAGCTTCTGGAAAACGATTAGCTATATAAGTTAAAATATTAACATTTTGCATTTTAGCCTGAGTAAAATCTTCAGGAGTTAAACATAAAGCACAAGAAAATACAAAAAACATTACCACTACAACCATTAACATAACAGAACGTGAAATGATTTTAGAAGCTTTTATTTCGGCTTGATCGCCATATTCTTTTTTACAAAAACAAGCCAAAGAAGAAATAATAGGAGAATGATTAAAACTAAAAACCATTACTGGTACCACTAGCCATAATGTTACCCAAAAATTTGACTCTCCTAAAGAACTAAAACTAACATTTTGAAAAATAGCACCATTCCAATGAGGAATTAAAAATAGAGAAATTACAACAAGCATAAGAATAAAAGGAAAAACCAAAAGACTCATAGCTTTAGTTACAATTCCTTCGCCAAGTATTGAAACAAGCATTAAACCAGCTACAATAAAAAATGAAATTACCAATCTTAAACTATTAATATATTGTGCTTCCATTCCAATTTGATTGATTAAAAATTCAATTAAAGTAGTTGTTAAATTAGCACTATATACCAATAATATAGGTAAAATTGCAAAAAAGTATAAAAGGGTAATTAAGAAACCACCGCCTTTTCCAAAATATGTTTCCGCAACAAATGTAATATCATCTCTAGGATTTGAACTTGACAACACAAAACGAGAAAGGTTTCTATGAGCAAGATAAGTCATAGGATATGCTAAAACAAGTATGACAAGCAAAGGGAATAACCCACCTAAACCAGCATTAATAGGTAAAAATAAAACTCCTGCACCAATAGCAGTTCCAAATAAAGAAAGAATCCATCTTAGATCATGTCCTGTTAATTTACAAGAATCCATATTAATTTCCTTTTTATTTAATATCATTTTATTCTATCAAACTATTAATAAATACAAAATGTTTTTCTAAGTAAATTTCTTAAAAAATGTAACTTTTTGAAACAAAAAATAGTAATTTTATATAATTTATTTAAAATTATTTAATAAATATTTATTAAATATTTAATGATAGAATTTCAGCTTTATTATTAATTATAGCAATACAATGTTCATAATGTGCTGTATTAAGCTCATCTATACTTCCAGCATCCCATTTACCATTAAAATGTTTTGGAGTTCCTTCTTTTTGACAAATCATAGGTTCAATACAAAAAACCATTCCATTCTTCATTTTAGGTCCGCTCTTAGCATTAGCACCATTTTCAAGATAATTTAAAATTTCTGGTTCACTATGCGGTTTTCTTCCAATTCCGTGTCCACAATAACCTTTTAATGGAATAAAACCTCTTTTTGCTATAAATTCTCCCAAAGCTGCAGAAAGTTCTTTAAAACGCATTCCTTGAGAAATTATATCAATAGCATAATACAAGGTGTCTTTGGCACAAGAAATTAATTCCTCATCTTTTTTGGAAATTTTACCTATGGGAATAGTTCTAGCAGCATCTCCATAATATCCATCAAGAAAAGTTCCAACATCAATACCTAAAATATCGCCTTCTTTAATGATTTTTTCATCAGGAATGCCATGTATGCAAACTTGATTTAATGAAGTGCAAATAGCACCAGGAAAACCATAAAGTCCTTTAAAAGATGGTTTAGCTCCATTTGAAAGTATGAAATCTTCAGCCATTATATCGATCTCTTTTAAACTCATGCCAGGTTTAATTTGCTGTTCTAAAAAATCTAAAGTTTTAGCCACTATTTGATTTGCTTTTCTTAATTTTTCTATTTCTGCTGGTTTTTTAATTTCTATCATTATTTATCCTTTTTAAAAATTAAGCCATTTTTTAGCAGCAATTTTTAAATAATCAACATTGCTAGAAGCATAAAATTCAATTTTAGACTCCTTAAATGGTCTTAAAGTGTAATATTTTTTTAAAAATTCCACCATAGAGTCGCTAGAATGTATTAATTTTATATCATCTCCAAAATATTTTTGCAAAGGTTTTGCAAGAAAAGGAAAGTGAGTGCAAGCCAAAATTAAAGCATCTGGATGTTGGATATCTTTAAAATAATAATCAAATATACTACTTAAAACCTTATTTTCAAAAATTCCCTCTTCTACCAAAGGTACAAAAAGTCCTGTTGCTAAAGCTTGAATTTGAGTAAATCCTTCTAATGCTAAACGCTTTTGATATTCTTTTGAATCAATTGTTGCTTTAGTCGCTATAACTAAAATTTTTTTATTTTTATCTATGATTTGTTTTTTGGTTTCGTTAATACCAGCTTCAATTACTCCAAAAATAGGAAAGGAAGAATTTTGACGCAAAGTATCTAAAGCATAAGCACTGGCTGTATTGCAAGCAATAATTAAAAAATCAACCTTATGTTGTTTAAAAAAATCAAGAGCTTCAAGACAAAATTTAATAATAGTTTCTTTATCTTTTGTTCCATAAGGAACGCGTGCAGTGTCTCCATAATAAATCATTTTTTTAAATAATTTTGAATTATATAAAGATTTTAAGACGCTAAGTCCCCCTATACCGCTATCAAAAACTCCAATTTTCAAAACTAAAAAACCTTTAAATTATAACGTCTAGCTCCAATATAACGCTTTTTCCAATATGCATTATTTAAAGAAGCCTCTTTTGCTCCACCTTTGGTAGATAAATGAATAAATTTATTATTACTTAAATAAATTCCTACATGCATACCATTTGGACCTCTACCAGTTTTAAAAAAAACTAAATCTCCAGCTTTAAGATTTTTTTTTGAAATACCTTCTCCCGATTCAAGTTGTGTTTTTGTAGTTCTTGGAATACGAGTTTTAAATTCAAATAAAACGCTTTGAGTAAACCCTGAACAATCGGCACCTTTTTTTGTGGTTCCACCAAGTTTATAAGGAGTTTTTTTCCATTCTTTTGCTATTCTTTGAATTTTGGTTTCAACAATATTATAATTTGCAAAACCTAAGTTATTATTTTGTTGATAAATACTACATCCAGAAGTAAGAAACAATACTCCTAAAAAGAAAATCAGATAAATTTTATTCATCTAAATTTCTTTTTTAGAATTTGCAAAAAATTTTAAATAAATAAAACCAAAAATTCCAGAACAAAAAGAAGCAATTAATACAGATAAATTATCAGCATAATGAAAAATATCACTTACTTCATAAGCTAAGCCATCTATAAATAAGCTCATAGTAAAACCGATACCTGTTAAAATACAAACTCCATAAAGTTGTTTTAAATTAGCTCCATAAGGTAAAGAAGCTAATTTAAATTTAATAGCCAAATAAGAAAATAAAAATACTCCAACTTGCTTTCCTAAAAAAAGTCCTAAAAATATACCTATGCTAACTCCTGAAAAAATAGATCCGATTGTAATATTTGATAAATTCACTCCCGCATTAGCAAATGCAAATAAAGGTAAAATAATAAAAATTAACCAAAATCTTAAACTTTCATCAATTTCCTTTAAAAATGGCTGCCCTTCTTTTGTATGCATTGGAATAAAAAAAGCTGTAATAATACCAGCTAAAGTAGCGTGAACTCCACTTTTTAAAACACTTAGCCAAAGAATAGCTGAACAAATAAAATAAAAAGATTTTCTTGTATTCCCAAGTAAATTTAAAATAAACATAACAAAAATAGCAATACCTGCCACAATAAAAGCAACAATAGAAAGTTCAGTTGTGTAAAAAATAGCTATAATTAAAATAGCTCCAACATCATCAAAAATAGCCAAAGATAGTAAAAATACTTTTAAAGATGCCGGAATTTTTTTACCGACCATCATTAAAATAGCTAACGCAAATGCAGTATCTGTAGCAGTTGGTATAGCCCAACCTTTAAGAGTATAAGGATCTGTTATATTAATTAAAACAAAAATAGCCGCAGGAACTATAATACCGCCCAAAGCTGCAAAAAAAGGCAAAACAATATTTTTAGGATTTCTAAATTCTCCCTGAATAAATTCTTTTTTTAACTCAAGTCCTATTGAAAAAAAGAATATAGATATCAAACCATCATTTATCCAAAGTAATAGTGGCTTATCTAAAGCAAAATTTCCTACACTAAAACCAACATTTACATTAAGAAATTCTCTATAATGTTCACTTAAAAAACTATTTTGGATACATAGAGCAAAAATAGTACAAACTATTAGCAAAACTCCACCAAAAACTTCACCAGATACTATTTTTTTTATTTTATCCAAAGTTTCATTCATTATTTACTTACCACTTTTAAATAAATATAACCAAATACAGCACTTAAAAAACTTGCTATTAATATAGCCAATCGATCGCTATGTTCAAAAATGTCACTATTTTTATAAGCTAAACCGTCTATAAATAAACTCATAGTAAAACCAATACCCGTTAAAATACAAATACCATAAAATTGTTTATAACTTACTTTATCAGGCATTGAAGCTAATTTAAATTTTATAGCCAAATAAGAAAATAAAAATACTCCAACTTGCTTTCCTAAAAAAAGTCCTAAAATAATACCAAGACTTACAGGAGAAAAGACAGAGGCTAAATGCATACTTTTCAAATCAACACCAGCATTAACAAAAGCAAATAAAGGTAAAATAAAATAAATCACCCAACAATTAAGGCTTTCATAAACTTTATGTAAATAAGGCTTATTATCTTTTGTATCCAAAGGGATAAATAAAGCTATAATAACCCCAGCTAAAGTAGCATGAACTCCGCTTTTTAACATCGCTACCCAAAGAATAACTCCAATTAAAACATAAAAAGGAAGATGCGTTATATGAAAATAATTCAAAAAAAGCAAAGCAATAATACATACCAAACAGATAATTAATGCAAATAAAGAAATTTGATCAGTATAAAATAAAGCAATGATAATTATCGCACCTAAATCATCAAAAATAGCTAATGAAAGCAAAAAAAGTTTTAAACTAGAAGGAATTTTATCACCTAAAAGCATTAGAATTCCTACAGCAAAAGCAATATCTGTAGCTGTTGGTATAGCCCAACCTTTCATTGCAAATTCATGCGAGTGATTGATTATTGAAAAAATTAAAGCTGGAAGTATCATTCCGCCTAATGCACCAAATATAGGTAAAGAAACAGACTTAATATTTTTAAGCTGACCTCTTAAGATTTCATATTTTAATTCAAGCCCAATACACAAGAAAAAAATAGCAATCAATCCATCATTAATCCATAATACTATAGGCTTTGAAAGCTCAAATTCATTAAAGCCTATAGTAAATTGTATGGCTAAAAATTTATCATACAAGTCTATAAAAGAAATATTTTTGCAAAATAAAGCAAAAAAAGTGAAAAATATCAATAAAATTCCAGGAAATGTTTCACTTAAAATAAATCTTTTAATAGCTTGCATTTTACTCCTTAAAATAATACTCAGGCATAAATATCAAGGTTAGAATTTAAAGCCGGTTGAGAACTATTTGTAGGAATAGAGCCTTGAGGATTTGCTGCCTCTAAACCATTAATAAGTTCAGCCATTAAAGCTTCATTGGAGTCCATTGTCTTTTTTAAAAGCGAAGTATTTATTGTCGCCATTAAAGAAGCATTACTTATATCTGAAATCATTTTTTCTCCTTTATTTGAGCTTATTTGATATATCGGAATTCTATCATATTTTTTAATTATTTTTTGGAAAATTATAACTATTTTTTTTATAAATTTTATTTTTTAATTCTATGCAATCAAAACCTTGTCGATCTAATGTTACAATTCGTAAAAAACCACCCTTATCAACTTTTGCTTCGCATAAAAAAACTTTAGAATTTAACCTTATAGGCAATTTAAAACGATTTCTATGACCAAAAATTTGATAATAGTTTTTTGGAGTATTTTTTTTAAATTCATCTGCAATTATTTGACTTTCATCATAAGTTCCAATTCCATTAATAAAATTATCACTTGAAATTAAACTTAATTTTTCTTCCTTTGGCAAGAAATTAATTCCTCCGTGACAACAAAAAACTTTTTTATCATAATATTCATACCAAAAACACTCTTTTAAATATGAATAAATTTTTTTTGCATCTTTTTGTGTAATTTTTTCTTTATAAAAATCTTTTAAAGTAAAATTATTGAATTCTTTAGAATATATATTTTCATTGTTTGCCCATTTTATTAAATTTCTTTCATGATTACCTTCAAGCAAGCAGACATTAGGTAAATAATAAAGTTTTAAAAGCAATTTCATAACTTTAGAATTTTCAATTCCTCTATTTATATAATCACCCAAAAAAATATAAAATTCATCTTTTTTAATTTTTTTAAGATATTTCTTTAACACACTATAACATCCTTGTATATCACCTATATGATGAATTTTCT
>NZ_JAENKS010000203.1:0-413 GCF_016598975.1 Campylobacter sp. 2018MI34 | reverse complement strand
ATCAACATATTGCCGTTTTCGGTCGCGACAATCAGACGCTGGCTGAGTTGATGGTTAATATCCAGTTCCTGTTTTACCAGCGGGTTTGCCTGGATACGCGCCGTTTCGTCCGGCGAAATGGCCTCCTGGGCCGTTTTTTCCGTTAGCGTAAGTCGTTTACTGTTGACCGCCTCCTGTAAAAGTTGAAGCTGATGTTCAAGGCGATTACTGTTGGCCGTCACGTAATCCCGCTGTTTTTGCAGGGTGTCCTGCAAAACGGTATTTCCTTCAAGACTCTTACGTTGCTGGTCGATCTGCGCATTAAGCAGCGCCTGTTGTGCCTGTAATAACACCTGTTGGCTGGGGCGAAGCGCGGCTTCGCCGACGTTATTGCCGTCCAGACGGTTACGGATTTGCTGTATTTGCTGTGAGGC
>NZ_JAENKS010000202.1:0-413 GCF_016598975.1 Campylobacter sp. 2018MI34 | reverse complement strand
CTTCCAGACTGGTTAACTGGCCACCAGCTCGTCGGCCTGCTCGGTTGTGCATTCGTGATGGTGGAACCAGGAATATTTCATCGCCATCACCCCGCAAAACTCATTAGCTGCGCTGCGGCGTTTTCCGCTTCACGCTGAGTCTTGAATGCCCGGGACAATACCCAGCGCCACAGAACATCGAGCGCGGCTTTGTACAACTGCTGGAATTCGGCTTCGTCCATGTTGGCGAAAGCAATGCTGCGGGGATGTTTGCGAAGGGTGCCGTCAGGCAGTTGTATCGCGTCGTAGTGGCCGGATTCGACGCAGCATCAAGCAGCGCCCCTTCGTTCCCACCAAATGCTGCGAGGAATTTAGCGTACCCGGTCACCAATTTTCGTTCGTTGGAAGAGATCGCTCCGCCAGTAGGTTCCCAA
>NZ_JAENKS010000201.1:0-413 GCF_016598975.1 Campylobacter sp. 2018MI34 | reverse complement strand
GCTCTCCCCCGCGGGTCTGGCGCGATATCAGCAAGGTGAACTGCTGAACCGCATCGTTGCCGACGTCGACACGCTGGATCATCTCTATTTGCGCGTCATCTCCCCGCTGGTCGGCGCTTTTGTAGTAATTATGATTGTCACCCTGGGGCTTAGCGTTCTCGACGTGACGCTGGCGATCACGCTGGGCGGCATTATGCTGTTGACGCTGTTTATTATGCCGCCGATGTTTTATCGCGCCGGCAAAAATACCGGCCAAAATCTGACACATCTACGAGGTCAGTATCGCCAACAGCTCACGTCATGGTTACAGGGCCAGGCGGAACTCACCATTTTTGGCGCCAGCAAACGCTATCGGGCGCAAATGGAAGCCACCGAATTACAATGGCATGAGGCCCAACGCCGACAGTCTGAAC
>NZ_JAENKS010000200.1:0-413 GCF_016598975.1 Campylobacter sp. 2018MI34 | reverse complement strand
CTGCTCACCTTTACCTATTAATTTTTTCAATATGCGCGCGAAAGCGTACAGGAGTTCCCCAGGATCGATTACACTTATCCTTTCCTGGAAAGTCCTGTGGATAAATAGGGAAGAATCTGTGAGAAACAGAAGATCTCTTGCTCAGTTTAGGCTATGATCCGCGGTCCTGATCGTTTCAAACGATCCTGGTCAGGCATGAACACGAAATTTTTCAGACTGCGTGAAGTCGCGATCGTTTGAAAGATCCGTGAAAACCGCAGACAGCGGTTCGTGCGTCACCCTTCATGCAGGGTCTTATCGACGTGCGCCAACAATCATTAATGTATCAGCCTTTGTCATTTATCGACTTTTGTTCGAGTGGAGTCCGCCGTGTCACTTTCGCTTTGGCAGCAGTGTCTTGCCCGATTGCAGGA
>NZ_JAENKS010000199.1:0-414 GCF_016598975.1 Campylobacter sp. 2018MI34 | reverse complement strand
GCTCGGTCTCATCCGACAGCAGGCGGAAATCCGCCGGCTTGATCGCCACGCCCCAGTTGCGCTTCTTGGTGCAGATCGAGCAGTTGCACCGGCCCGTGCCGGCCTCGAGGTCGATGTCCGCCTCGAAGCGGACGCGACCGCAATGGCAGCTGCCGTGGTATGTCTTCTTCATCGCCGCTCCTCCTCGCATCCTTCTTCGAACACTGACTGGCGTCTCAATCGGCTGCTCGGGTCGCTCGCCCCTCTCGACAATGGCATGATACCTTCATACCGGAGGATTTCATGGCCAAGGCGTCCAAGCGCACATTCAGCCTCCCTGAAGAACAGGCAGCGTACATCGATGCCAAGGTCGACGACGGTACTTATGCCTCTGCGTCGGAGGTCGTGAAAGCCGGGCTGCGCGCCTTGCAGGAA
>NZ_JAENKS010000198.1:0-415 GCF_016598975.1 Campylobacter sp. 2018MI34 | reverse complement strand
CTACTACACGATGGGCGTGAAGGGCCGGTATCTCGAGACGCGCATCGAGGACGATCACCTGCTGACCGGCAGCACCTACGACATCGACACCGTCGAGGATGGCCGGATCGTCCGCAAGACCGTGCCCGCCCTGGCTGCGCTGAACGAGCGCCTGCGCCAGGATTATGTCGAGGATTGCGGCCGGGGCCTGCTGCGCTGGAACCGGGCGATCGAGCAGGCGGGCATCGACTTCGAGCTGAAGCTGCCCCATCGCGGCTTCGACCGCCGAATCGGCGGCTTCGCCGGCCAGCGCATCTCGCCCGACGGCCGGATGCTGAGCGAAGCCGAGTGGGCCGCCAACGAGAGCAAGTGGCTGCCGACGGCCGAGGACCGCGCCTATGTCACCTCGCTGATGGGCCCCGCGGTGATCGAGCCC
>NZ_JAENKS010000197.1:0-415 GCF_016598975.1 Campylobacter sp. 2018MI34 | reverse complement strand
GGACAAGGGCCTCGACAGCATTGCCGAGTTCGAGCGGCTCGAGGTGCTCTATTGGCTGCACGAATCGCGACGCGATCTGGTGCTGCAGGCACCCAAGAGCGACGGCAACGGCCGCGGTGTCTTCTCGCTGCGCACGCCGGTGCGGCCCAACCCGATCGGCACCTCGATCGTCCAGCTCGAAAAGGTCGAGGGCTCGACCCTGCTGGTGCGCGGTCTCGACTGCCTCGACGGCACGCCGCTGATCGACCTCAAGCCCGACCGCACGCTGTTCAAGCCGCTCGCGCCGGCGCAGGCCGGTGACTTCCAGGTCGGCGACAAATGACGCTGAGGCGCCGCCATGCCCTGGCCCTGCTCGGCGGCACGCTGCTGGCGCGTCCCGCATTGGCGCAGACGCGGGAAGTCGTCGACTCCGCAA
>NZ_JAENKS010000196.1:0-416 GCF_016598975.1 Campylobacter sp. 2018MI34 | reverse complement strand
GGGCAATGCCGACATGTCGAGCTCGGCGTCGATCACGACGTACGCGCTGACCAATATGGCAACCGGCTCGATCGATCTTTACGGCAGCGACACGGGCGAAGGTCGATTGACTGCCGGGTCGCTGTCCAATGCCGGCCTCATCACCGTGCACGCCGGCGGCGCGCTCGACATCACCGGAGACCTTGGGTTGGAAGGCGATTCCTCCCTGACCGGGGAGGATGGTGGAGCCTTCACGACGGGCGCCATCACCACCGTCCTGAAGGGCGGCGACGGCACCATCAGCATCATCGACATGCAGGGCCAGTCCTTTGAAAGCCAGTACAGGATCGTCGTCGAATCGGGCACCCTGCGGTTCATCGGCACCGCCGGCACCGCGACGCCGGAACTGACGGGCGCGGGCATCATCCAAGGCGAGG
>NZ_JAENKS010000195.1:0-416 GCF_016598975.1 Campylobacter sp. 2018MI34 | reverse complement strand
ACCTTACAGGACCGACAAACCGCGGCAGCGCTGTTAGCTGAAAACCGCATGGATCAGAAAAAGATGGATGAATTTGCTCAGCGTGCAGCAATGAGGAAACCCGAATGATCACCCTGCCCCAACTGATCACCACAGATACCGACATGACCGCGGGTCTGACGTCAGGAAAAACCACCGGTTCAGCCGAGGACTTTCTGGCGCTCCTGGCGGGCGCGTTAGGCGCAGACGGCGCACAGGGCAAAGACGCCCGCATCACGCTGGTCGATTTACAGGCGGCAGGCGGCAAGTTATCGAAAGAGCTACTGACCCAACATGGCGAGCCAGTCCAGGCGGTGAAGCTTGCCGACCTGCTGGCGCAAAAAGCGAATGCGACGGATGAAACGCTTACCGATCTGACACAAGCGCAGCATCTACTG
>NZ_JAENKS010000001.1:0-163084 GCF_016598975.1 Campylobacter sp. 2018MI34 | reverse complement strand
TGAAACTACAATGGGTGTTAGTGTAGGACTTAATGCTGATAAACAACACGATCACATTAAAGATACTTGTATCCCTACTTTTATCTTTTATAATGGAACTTTATTGTTTATTGGAAGTGTGATAGCACTCTTTTTATAGAATTTTTAGAAACTTTTTATAATGGGTATAGGAACTTCTTTTGGAACTATACCTATTATCACAACTCTTTTTGTTCCTATTTGTTTAGAATTAAATTTTTCTCTTGCTTTAATAGTCTTTATAATAGGAGTTGCAGGAGCACTTGGTGATGCAGGAAGTCCAGCAAGTGAAACTACAATGGGTGTTAGTGTAGGACTTAATGCTGATAAACAACACGATCACATTAAAGATACTTGTATCCCTACTTTTATCTTTTATAATGGAACTTTATTGTTTATTGGAAGTGTGATAGCATTATTTTAGGAATTTTAATGCTTTTAATTAAAAGCATTAATTATTTCTCTTCCTTATATAAACAATGCTCAAATATAAATTTATGATCATCTGGCAAAGCTTTAAATAAAGCATTAGCCAAATTTCTTATCTCCCAAAGAGCTGATTTTGAACTTCTAAGAGTGATAAAATTTTGCAAGCTTCTTGCATTGATACTTAAAGTAAGCTCTGTTTTATAGCTTTCTGGTAGGCAATATTTAGCAATATCTAAGCTAATACTCTTTTGCAAAATAAGACGTAAATTTTCTAAAGCCTTTATACTAGCATTATCTACCTCTTCGTTGCTACAAAGCACGAGATAACGGCTTGCATTTTCAAAATCTCCTATTTTAAATTCATCTTCATTTCTAAGTTCTTTTAAAGTATAGCGTGTGCTTTTCACACTAGGACTAGTATGACGATGGCGTGCAACCTCTTGCAAACAAGCTCTAGAAATCCCTTGTATATAAAAAGTATAGTTTAAATGCTCTAAAGTAGAAGAATGTTTAAATTGATTGCCTACACGATTGATTAATTCTTTATCTTTTTCTCCTCCACAATCACCTTTTTCAAAACTTTGCCAACAGGTTCTAGTGGCATGAGAGCACACAAAAAGTGGGGTATGATGAAGTAAAGTAATTTGCATAAAAACTCCTTATTTTTTGGAATTTTAACATATATTATCTTTTATTTTTACAATTTTATTTTCAAAACCTCTTTTTATAAGTTCATTCTCTAATGCAAAAATACATTTTAAAAAACTTTGTTTTTGAAGACTTAATAAACCCTCAACCAATCTAAAATACTCCATATATTCTCTAATAAAAAGTAAATTTTTACTCAAAAGTTCTTCTTCATTTTTAACATTTATCACAGAAATTTTAGCCAAACTAAGTTCAAGTTGAAAAGAACTGGGTTGTAAAAGCTCTAAAAGATCTTTAAAATTAAATAATTCTTGTTTTAAATTTTCTAAATCTTTGATTATCTTTTTTGCACATTCTAAATCAACATTATTTTGTTCTATGTGATTTATCTTTTGATTGATTTTATCAATAAATTTTTTACAATTTTTTATACTTTTTATAATTTTTACAAAAGCTTTCAACAAAAACTCACTTTGTTTAGCAAAACTTAATACACCCAAAGGCAAATAAGGTTTTTTTGCATCTTTTAAAAGCTCTTTAATACATAAAGCAAAAGGTTTTTCTATGCTTCCTTCTATCCTTAATCCACCCTCAGTAGCATTATAAACTTCTATACCATAACTTTTTGCTTCATTGATCATTTGTTCTAAAACTTGCTTAAAATAAACCCACGCCTCTTGGGTTTTAGCCTGTGTTTTTCCACCATAAGCTAAGGCTTTTAAACCGCAATAATAACCACTTTCATATTTTGCAGAATGTTTATAATCTTTTGGATGAGAATCCCCTTCATCATTAAAAGCTAAATCTTGACCTATAAAAATAATATTTTTAAAAGCTAAATTTAAAGCCATCACAAAAGATAAATGCGCCACACTAACAGAATAAAAAGCATAAGAAAAAGGTTTTAAATCAAGATAAAAAGCAAAAAGATAATCTCTTGGTATAAGCATAAATGAACGATTATTTTTTTCTAAAAATTCACAAGCCTTAGGAGATACTACTCCTGCTAAAATAAAAGTTATATCTTTATCAAATTCTTTAAAATCATTGTTAAAAAATTCAGCCGTAAAATCAGTTCTTTCTACCATACAAACATAATCAGGCTTAATACCCTCTTTAGCCAAAATAGGATAAGCACTATCAGCACAAAAAATTACAGCTTTTTTGGCATTTTCTTTAAGCAAAGGAAGTTGTTTTGTTAAACTAGGTCCGGTTGATACTATAATAGCATTTTCAAAAAACTTAAAACGTTCTTTAGTGAGATTTTTAAAACTAGGATGTGTGATCATTTTAGGCAAATTAATTATAAAATTTTCTAAACCCATTAAAACATCTTTTGGATCATTTCCATTGGTTAAAATCTCTTTTTTTAAATAAGACATTATAGTTTCATTGACTTTTAAAATATCTTCTTGAAATTTAAAATAATACGCGCTCATTAATTCTAAATGATAAACCTTTGCATATCTTATAAAAATAGGAATAGAATAAAAATTAGCATAATCATTTGCACTCATTTTATTAGTATAAAAAATGATTAATCTTTGCTCTTTTAAAAAATTTGAAAAATCAAATAAATGAAATGCTATATAAAGAATTTCTAATTCTTTTTCAAAAACGATAATATGCTTATGATTTAAATTTTGAAGCAAAGCTTGGAGCAAAACCCCATTTCCAAAACCATAAAAATAAAGTATAGGATAAAGTGCAAAATGATTTTGATATTTTAAAAGCTTTTCATTAATTTCGCTTAAAACATTTTTATAAAGACTCTCACCCCCCCCCATAAGGTTGATATCTAAATTATGCTCTCCTAAAACAATCTTAAATTTAGAAACTTTAAGCTGGTTTAAATCTTGTTTTAAAATAGGATTTTGCAAAGCTTTTAGATTTTTATTAAAAAGGGCTTTTTGGGTATTTGTAAATTTCATATTTTACCTTAAAAAATTATAAATTCTTACACAAAATTACTTTATAAATAATAAAACAAAAAGTTTTTTTGGGTTATAATAAAACAAAAAATTAAGGTAAATGAATGAAGCTAAAACAAACAAAATATATCTTTGTAACAGGGGGAGTTCTTAGCTCTTTAGGCAAGGGTATAGCCGCAGCATCCATTGGAACACTCTTAAAAAATTCAGGACTTAATATAGGAATTTTAAAAGCTGATCCTTATATCAATGTAGATCCTGGAACAATGAGTCCTTTTGAACACGGAGAGGTTTTTGTCACAGATGATGGAGCTGAAACCGATCTTGATTTAGGACATTATGAGCGTTTTTTAGATGAAAGTTTGTCTCAAAGTAATAATTTTACAACAGGACGTGTTTATCAAAGCGTGATAGAAAAAGAAAGACGCGGGGAGTATCTTGGAAAAACTATACAAGTAATTCCTCATATAGTAGATGAAATCAAAGATAGAATAAAAAATGCAGGGAAAAATAAAGATATACTCATTGTAGAGATCGGAGGAACCGTTGGAGATATAGAGGGATTGCCTTTTTTAGAAGCCATACGCGCATTAAAGCTTGAAGTAGGCAAAAATAATGCTATGAATATTCATCTTACTCTTGTACCTTTTATCAAAGCTTCTGGAGAACTTAAAACAAAACCTACTCAGCATAGCGTGGGAGAATTGCGTCGTATAGGTATAAGTCCTGATATGATTATTTGCCGTAGTGAAAAACCTCTTGATAAAGATTTAAAAAATAAAATAGCTATTTCTTGTGGAGTTGAAAAAAATTGCGTTATAGAAAGCATTGATGCTACAAGCATTTATCAAATCCCACTTAATTTTTTAAAACAAGATATTTTAAGTGCTATTGCAAACATTTTAGATCTTAAAAATTTAAAACCTGATATGGAAAATTGGAATAATCTTGTTAAAAGAGTGATTGCTCCAAGTAATGAAGTAAAAATTGCTTTTGTTGGAAAATACATTGATCTTAAAGAAAGCTATAAAAGTTTAACAGAAGCACTAATTCACGCTGGAGCAGCACTTGATACTAAGGTTAATATCAAATGGATAGATAGTGAGAAATTGCAAAATTTAGATTCTTTAGAAGATTTAAAAGATGTAAATGGAATTTTAGTCGCTGGTGGATTTGGTTATAGAGGGGTTGAAGGCAAAATAAAAGCAATAAATTACGCAAGAGAACATAATATCCCTTTTTTAGGAATTTGTCTTGGAATGCAACTTGCCCTAATTGAATTTGCAAGAAATGTTTTAAAATTACAAGATGCTAATTCAAGCGAATTTGATGAAAAATGTCAAAATCCTATTGTTTATTTGATCGATGAATTTATTGATTCTAATGGAACCAAACAAATTAGAACAAGCAAAACTCCATTAGGCGGAACTATGCGTCTTGGTTCTTATGAATGTGAGATAAAAAAAGATAGCTTATTAAGCAAAATTTACAATAATGCTAAATCAGTCAAAGAAAGACATAGACATCGTTATGAAGCTAATCCAAAATATAAAAAAATGTATGAGGATAAAGGACTTATTATATGTGGTGAAAACAAAGGACTTATTGAAGCTATAGAGCTTAAAAATCATCCTTTCTTTTTAGCAGTGCAATTTCATCCTGAATTTACTTCAAGGCTTGAAAATGCAAATCCCGTAATTTGTGGATTTATAAAAGCAGCATTAAGCAATGAATACAATTAATAAAGAAGATATAAAAAGAATTTTAAAACTGCGTTTTGAAAATGATATGCATAAGAAATTATGCGATTTGCCCTTGCCTTCTTGTTTAAAAGATATTTATAAAGGGGCAAATCGTATCAAAGAAGCTATAGAAAAAAATCAAAAAGTTGCTATAGTAGGTGATTATGATGTCGATGGAATTATTTCTTGTGTAATACTATCTGAATTTTTTGATGATCTTGGTTTTGATTATATAGTCAAAATTCCCAATCGTTTTAAAGATGGTTATGGACTTAATGAAGAAATCATTAAAGAATTAGATTGTGATTTAATTATAACCGTTGATAATGGTATAGCTGCTATTGATGCCGCCGAACTTTGTAAAGAAAAAAATATTGATTTAATCATAACCGATCATCACACGCCTTTACAAACTCTACCTGATGCCTTTGCTATCATAAATCCAAAACAAAAAGATTGCGAATTCCCTAATATAGAAATTTGTGGCGCACAAGTAGCTTGGTATCTAGTTGCAGCCTTAAAAGAAGTTTGCAAAATAAAATATGATTTATCTAAATTTATAGAACTTCTAGCTATCGCAATTATTGCTGATATGATGGAACTTAGAGATTTAAATCGTGCTCTTGTTAGAAAAGGAATAAAATATATAAACAAATCAAATAGAGCTGCCTTTAAAGCGATAAAACTTTACTATCAAAAAGATAAATTTGGACTTGATAATATAAGTTTTTTAATAGCACCCCTTATCAATAGCGCTGGAAGAATGGATGATGCTAGCATTTCTTATCATTTTTTACATACTAAAAAATTACAAGAAGCGCAAAATTATTTAGAACAAATTGTTAATTTCAATGAAAACAGAAAAGATGAAGAAAAACAGCTTTTTGAAGAATCTCTAAAACAAATTGATGAAAAAGATGCTTGCATCATAGTAGGAGGGGCAAACTGGCACGAAGGGGTGTTAGGGATAGTTGCTAGTCGTCTTGCTAAACATTTTAAAAAACCAGCCTTTGTATTTTCAAAAAATGAAAATAAACTCAAAGGTAGTGCTAGAAGCGTTGGAAAAATAGATATTTTATCTTTAATCACAAAAGTAAATTTCTTGCTTGAAAGCTATGGAGGACACAAAGGTGCAGCTGGATTTAGCCTTGATTTTAAGCATTTAAATGAATTTAGAACTTTAATCTTTGAAGAATGTCTTAAAATTCCCAAAAATGAATTTAATGATGCAGATGAAATTTTAGGAATTTTAGATCCTTTTGAAATTGATTTTGAAATGCTTGAAATTTTAGAATCTTTTGAGCCTTTTGGATATAAAAATCCAAGACCTTTTTTCATTTTAGAAAATTTAAATGTTAAAAATAAAAAACTAATAGGAAAAGAAGAAAAACATTTAAAACTTATATTAAATAAAAACAACAAAACATTGGAAGCTTTATTTTTTAATTTTGACAAAGAACCAAATTTAAATGAAAAAATTACCTTAGTTGGAAGTATTTCAAAGAATGAATACAGAGGTTTAATAGTTCCTCAATTTATCATTAAAGAAATTTTTTAATTTAACTTTTATTTATTATTTGTTAATATAGTCTAATATACTTAACAAATAAGAAAGGAGAGTTAATGAGAAATATTATTTTTATAATAATGTTTTTACTTTTAGGAGTAAGTATGCTAGAAGCAAAACCAAAAATCGTTATACTAGCTACAGGTGGAACTATAGCTGGATCTATAGATAATGAGTTAGAGACAACAGGATATAAAGCAGGGGTATTAGGAATTGAAACTTTAATCAAAGCTGTACCACAAATTAAAGATTTGGCACAAGTTAGTGGGGAACAAATTGCAAATATTGATAGCTCTAATATGAATGATGAAATTTGGCTAAAACTTGCTAAAAAAGCTAATGAACTTCTTAAAAAAGATGTTGATGGCATAGTAATCACCCATGGAACTGATACTATGGAAGAAACTGCTTATTTTTTAAATTTAACTATTAAAAGTGACAAACCTGTAGTTTTAGTAGGCGCTATGCGTCCTGCAAGTGCTATGAGTGCAGATGGTCCTAAAAATCTTTACAATGCTGTGGCTCTAGCTGCAAACAAAGAAGCTAAAAACAAAGGCGTGATGATAGCAATGAATGATAAAATTCAAGGCGCAAGAGATGTGAGTAAAACTCATACTTTAAATGTCGATGCTTTTTCTTCTCCTAACTATGGAAATTTAGGATATATTGTAGATGGAAAAGTATTTTTTTATAATACAAATTTAAAAGAACATACCAAAAAAACTCCTTTTGATGTAAGTAAATTAAATACTTTACCAAAAGTTGATATACTTTATACTTATTCTAATGATGGCAACGCTGTTGCTGCTAAAGCTTTATTTGAAAATGGAACAAAAGGTTTAGTTATAGCAGGAAGCGGAGCTGGAAGCATCCATCAAAATCAAAAAGAAATGTTAAAAGAACTTATGAAACAAGGTTTAAAAGTTGCTATAAGTTCAAGAGTATCAGCAGGATCTGTTGCTGTAAGTAAAGAAGATAAAGATTTAGGCTTTATTGATACACAAGGTTTAAATCCACAAAAAGCAAGAGTTCTTTTAATGTTAGCTCTTACCAAAACAAACGATATAAATACTATACAAAAATATTTTGAAAAATACTAAAAAATTTTAAGCCTTTTTTAAAGGCTTTAATATTTAATATTATTAAGCTTTAAAAAATCTCTTAATTTTTCGTATTCTCCTCTTTCCAAAAAGCGGTATTTTCCTGCTTTTAAAACTCCTAAATCAAGTGCTCCAAAAGCCACTCTTTTAAGATCCATCACTTCTAAGTCAAAATGTGCAAAAAAACGTCTTAGCTCTCTATTTTTACCTTCATTAATAACAACTCTAAGCTTAGTATAACCTCCACTTGAACCAAAAATTTCATACTCTAAAAAAGGAGCAAAACTCATAGAAGTAATTTTTGTTTTCGCGTGAGCTCCTTTTTTTTCATTTTTAATTTCAAGTCCATTTTGCATAGCCTCTATCACATTTTTACCCACTACGCCTTTAACTTTTAAATAATACTCTCTTTCTAAATCACTATGCATTAAAGAAGAAGCTATCACAGGAGAATCGGTGAGTAAAAGCAAACCTTCGCTAGCAAAATCAAGCCTACCAACACTTAAATAATTGCGAAATTGCTTTGGTAAAGTATCATAAATGATTTTTCTACCTCTATCATCTTTTTTAGAAACAATTTCGCCTTTTTGTTTATGATAGATAATCACACTAAAGCTTGTTCTTTTTTGAAGTTTTTTGCCTTTAATAAAAACTTTATCATCAAATTTTACCTCATCGCTTAAAAGGGCTATTTTGTTATTTATTTTTACTAAACCTTGTTTAATAAGTTCATCTGCCTCACGACGCGAATAATGGCTATTGTGTGATATGAATTTGTTGATTCTCATTTTTTACCTTATTTTATTAAAACTTAATCTATAATTTTAACATTTTTATTATTCGCGTTTGCTTTTCGCAATAAAAATCTAAAAAATTAGTAAAAAAAATCATTTATTGAATATTAAATATGAAAATATAAAAAACTAACTTATTTGATAAATTGCATCTTTTCTTAAATAATAATATAGCCAAAAGTTAAAGTAATTGCATTTTGACGTATTAATAAAATTGCAATATGAACTATATTATTTCAATGATTACTCTAAAATAAAAAATATAAACTTTGAAATAAATCATATTTTAATAATTTTTCATATATAAATTCATTTTAAACAATACAAAAACTATTGTTATTAATTAAATTAGAAAAAACAAATTATATTTATATAATACAAAAATCATATATCAAAACTATCAAAAAATTGACATTAAATTAGCAAAATATTTCTCTTGATTAAGAACGAAACAGAAAAATTAAGACAATTTAAATCGTTGAAAATATAAAAAATAAATAATACAAATTTGTATCATAATTAATAATTTTAAACTAATCTAAAAATCTCAATAAAAATAATTTAATGGACTTTCTTTTAAGAAGATAAAAACAAAAGCATAAAATACTTCCAATATAAAAAGCTAAATTACATGAAAAGAATTTATAAAAATAAATCATTAAATTTTAGCAAAATATAAACTATAAAAACAAAAATTCAAAGCTCTAAAAAGCTTTGAATAAATTTACATCACAAAAATAGTTGGAACTATAGTTGGGTATTTTTTGATCTTTCTAAAAATATGCTTTCTTAATACCTGTCTGATTTGATTTTCTAAAAATCTTGAATCATTTAAAACCTCATCTTTAACATTGCTAAAGAACTGAGCTAAAACTTCAGCCATTTCTTTTGAAAATGCGTGATCTTGTCTATCAGCTACTAATCCATAACTAAAAACTCTAGGCTTATTAACAAGTGTTTTTGAAGCTTTATCAAGTTGAGCTATGATAACAACTATTCCATTATCAGCTAAATTTTGACGATCGATTACTACATCATCAGCGATTTGTTTATTGATTTGATTATCTACAAAAACTTTTCCTGTTTTAACTGTTTTTACACGTTTAATATATTTTTGACAAATCTCAACCTGATCTCCATCACTCATAAGATAAATATTTCTTTCAGGAACTCCGCACTTCATAGCTGTTTCTTTATGCTTGGTGATATGATTGTATTCTCCATGAACAGGTAAGAAAAATTTTGGTTTTATTAGCGTTAGCATAAGTTTTTGCTCTTCTATGCTTGCATGGCCACTTACGTGAATTTCGCTAAATTCTTGATATGCCACTTTAGCACCCGCTTTAAGTAAATAATCAAGCACTGCAGAAACATTTGCCTCGTTACCTGGAATGGCTTTAGCTGAAATGATAATTTGATCGCTTGGTTTAATTTTTATAAATTTATGCTCATCTGTTGCCATTCTATATAAAGCGCTCATTGTTTCGCCTTGGCTTCCTGTAGTTACAATCAAAACTTCATTATCTTTATATTTATTTACCTCATCTGCATCAATAAAAATTTTTCTATCTAGTTTGATATAGCCAAGTTCCATTGTAGTATAGAGATTTCTCTCCATAGAACGCCCTATAACACAAACTTTTCTACCATATTTTAAACCATAAGTGATTGCTTGATAAACGCGGTGTATATTAGAACTAAAAGTGCTCATTATCACTCTACCTTTAGTCTTTGAAAAAATTTGATCAAAAGTAGGGCCAACCGAACTTTCACTTTTTGTATAGCCCTCTTTATAAGAATTCGTGCTATCACTTAAAAGACATAAAACTCCATTTTCTCCATATTGTGCTAAACGTCCTAAATCGCTAGGATAACCATCAATTGGAGTTTGATCTATTTTAAAATCTCCTGTGTGTATAATAGTTCCTGCTTTAGTTTTTATAGCTAGTGCAGAAGCATCAATGATAGAGTGGGTAATATGAATCCATTCTATATCAAACTCACCTATTTCATAAATTTTTCTCTTTTCTACAGGTCTAAACCATTTTCTTTCACTTTTTAAGCCGTGTTCTTCAAATTTATTTGAAATCATTCCCAAAGCCAAAGGGGTTGCATAAATTGGAAATTGAAATTCTTTAAAAAAGTAAGGCACAGCTCCTATATGATCTTCGTGTGCGTGAGTAATAATAATAGCTTTAATTTTATCCTTAATCTTTCTAACATAAGAGAAATCAGGTATGATAATATCCACTCCGTGCATAGTTCCATCAGGAAAACTCATACCTATATCTACAATAATAGCTTCATTATTTGTCTCAAAAATGGTGATATTACCGCCAATTTCACCCAAACCTCCAAGAGGAGTTATGCGGATTTTATGTTCGCTTGAATTATTATATTTAAGAGGATTTAAACGATTTTCGTGAGAAATACGATTTGCCTCTATACATTCAGCAAGAGCAATCTGCCAATCTTCATTTCCGCTTAATTTAGAAGGAAGATTTTTTCTTTTTTTCTTTTTTTCTTCTTGATTATTTTGAGTACTGACATTTGAGTTTTCTGAATTTTGAATATTTTTTTTCTTTTTATTTCTATATTTATAATGCTTGTTGTTTTTAGAGTTAAAATTTATTTTTTGTTCTTGATTTTCTTGACTATTTTCGCTCATATTCATCCTTTAATTTTTCATAAATTTTAAGGTATGAATCAACGCAAATTTCGTGGGGTCTAGCATTTTCTTTTATATTAAGACTATTTAAAATTTCTAAAACCTTATTTCTATGAAGACTTAAATTTTTAAGAAGTTGTTTCCTTGGAAATTTAAAACAATCTTTTAAAAAAACTTTAAAATCTTCTATATTACAAAGCTCCCTAAATTCTTTCTCCTTTATCAAACTCATCACAGATGAGATAACCTTTGGCTCAGGATCAAAACATTTAGGATCTACATCAAAAAGTATTTTTCTTTTGCAAATCAAAGCACTTAAAACCCCCAAAGAAGAAAATTCTTTCTCTCCTTCTTTAGCACAAAATTTAAGAGCCATTTCTTTTTGCACCATAACGATAAGCCCTAAACAATTCTCATCTTCTAAGGCTTTTAAAATCAAACAACTTGCTATATAATAAGGCAAATTGGCAATCAAAAAATACTTATTTTCATCAAAACTTCCTTTAACCTCACTTGCGTTTTGATGCAATAATCTTAATTTTCCACATTCGATTTCTTTTTGAAATTTCTTTTGCAAAAGTGGTATAAGATCTTTATCAATCTCATATGCCTTAACAAAGGAAATTTTTAAAAGCTCTTGCGTTAAATCACCTAAGCCAGGCCCAATCTCAACAATATTATTTGTTTCTTTGGGTATGGCTTGGATGATTTTATAAACTATTTCTTTACTATTTAAAAAATTTTGTCCGTAACGTTTTTTCGCTTTAATCATAAAAAATTATTTTATCTAAAAATTCTTAATTAAGTCTTTTTAGATAAAATTCTAAAAATAAATTAAGAAAGGATTAAATGATAGTTTGTGCTGGAGGTAATGAAAACTTTTCATTTGCTAAAGCTATAGGCATAGGCCTAGTAGAAGCAGCTTGCAATTTAACTAAAATTTGCCAAACTTATAATCCATCAAATCTAGTATTTATAGGAACTTGTGGTTTATATGAAAAAGGTAAAATTTTAGAAATTTATAAAAGCTCTTGTGCTTATAATATTGAATTTTCAAAAATTTCAAATAATTTTTATACACCTGCACAAAATGAAATTTATCTTAAAAATGAAAATGTTTCTCGTGAAACAATTAAAATAAATTCTTCAAATTATATTTGCCAAGATAAAAAAGCCGCTAAAGAATTTGCTAAATTAGGTTTTTTTGCTGAAAATATGGAAGCTTTTGCGGTTTTAAGTGTGGCTAAAAATTTTAATATTTTTGCAGAATGTATTTTATGTGCAACCAATTTTTGTGATGAAAATGCACATAATGACTTTATAGCAAATCACCAAAAAGCTAAAGAAAATTTAATACAATATTTAAAAAAATATAATTATCTTTAAAATTCAAGGAATAAATTTTGAAAGAAACTATAAATATTTTAGATCTTTTGCCCAAAGAATTAGAAGAAAGCATCAAACCAATGTTTCGCGTGAAACAAATTTATCAATGGATATATCAAAAATATGCTAATAATTTTTTAGAAATGAGTTCTTTACCAAAAAATCTAAGAGAAGAAATGAATGAAAAATATTATTTTAATCCTCTTAAAACAATCTATAAAGAACAAAGTAAAGATGGAAGTATAAAATATCTTTTTGAACTCAAAGATGGCTTAAGAATAGAAAGTGTGCTTTTGCCAATGAAAGAAGAAAAATTTAATGAAAAAGGTATAAAAATTGCCAATGCCAAATATACCATTTGTGTTTCTTCTCAAGTAGGATGTAAAAGTGGTTGTAGTTTTTGCTTAACAGCAAAAGGTGGCTTAAAAAGAAATTTAAGTGCTGGGGAAATAGTAGCACAAATTCTTTGGATCAAAAAAGATAATCAAATTCCTTATGAAAGACGTGTTAATATAGTATATATGGGAATGGGAGAACCTCTTGATAATCTTAATAATGTTTCAAAAGCCATTAAAATACTATCTCATAACGATGGATTATGCATAAGTCCTAGACGCCAAACTATAAGCACAAGTGGTTTGGCAAATCAAATCAAAAAATTAGGAGAAATGAATTTAGGAGTGCTACTTGCTATATCCTTACACGCTGTAAATGACACTTTACGCAACGAACTGATGCCTATAAACAAAGCTTATAATATAGCTTCTATTATGCAAGCTGTACGTGAATTTCCTATAGATCAAAGAAAAAGAGTTATGTTTGAATATCTTTTGATTGATAATATTAATGATAAAATTGATCATGCAAAAGAACTTGTCAGACTTTTAAATGGTATTAAAGCTAAAGTAAATTTAATACTTTTTAATCCGCACGAAGGAAGCTTTTATAAGCGTCCGAATTTAGAAAATGCTATCAAATTTCAAGATTATATAAGCTCAAAAGGAATAACTTGTACCATAAGAGAGAGCAAAGGACTTGATATTTCAGCAGCTTGCGGACAATTAAAAGAAAGAAAGAAAGAAAGAAAGAAAAATGAGTTGGCTTGATATTATAGAACTTATTTTTATATCTTTGGTTATTATAATAGGTTTTTGTGGAATGGTTTGGGTAATTGTAAAAGATAATAAAAATTAGTTTTTAATATGATTTTTGCAGTATAATAAGCAAAAAAGGTTTATTATGCCAATAAAACAATATAAATTTCATCCCGATGATACTAAATTTGATAAAAAAATGGTTGAAATTACAGAAAAAAAAGGTTTTAAAACTGCTGTATTTTCAATGGCTGCAATGACAATGCTAGGAAGTGTTGTTATTTCTTCGGCTCTTCCTGCCATTAATAAACATTTTGATATACTTTTAAAAAATCAAAGCGGAATTTTAACAGAATTTACGCTTGCTCATCTTGATATTTTAACACGTCTTGTTTTAACAATACCGGCTATTTTTGTAGTAATACTTTCTCCAATTGCTGGAATATTAATGGATAAATTTGGAAAACTTAAATTTATTTTTCCAGCTATGATAATTTGGACAATTTCAGGAGTAGCTGGATTTTTCTTAAATGATATTTATGCCATTCTTATTTCAAGAGCCGTATTTGGAATTGCAACGGCTTTTATCATGACAGGAGCATCAGCTTTGCTTGGAGATTATTATAGTAGGGGTGGATTTAATCGTCGCGAAAACGCTCTTTCTTGGCAAGGATTTTTCTGTGCTGCTGGAGGAGCCATTTTTATTTCTATCGCGGGTTATGTTTCTAGCTATTCTTGGCGTTATCCTTTTTTGGTTTATGGACTTGGAATTTTAATCACAATTTTAGCTTATATGTATCTATTTGAACCTAAAAAATTTAAATTTTATAATCATAGTAAAATAGAAGCAAAAATAAATTATTGGCAATTTTTTCCAATATATTTTATAGGATTTTTTATTATGGTAATTTATTATATATCTCCAACCCAACTTCCTTATTATATAGAAGATCACCTAGGGCTTGATCCAAAATATATAGGAATTTCTATGTCAGTTTCTGCCCTTTTTTATGGACTATTTTCTTTAAGTTATAAATATTTGATGAAATTTATAAATATAAAACAAATTTATATCTTAACTCTTTTCATCGTAGGAAGCTCCTTTATGCTTTTATATTTTATCCATTCCTTTAGTGCAGTAATGCTTGCTTTAGCACTACTTGGAACAGGTGGAGGAATTATGCTTGTTAATAATACAGCTTATTTATTTTCTATTTGTCCATCAAATGCTAGGGCTAGGGCTTATGGAATTTTAGCAAGTTTTATATTTTTAGGACAATTTTTAAGCCCTATAATCTCTCAACCTATAGTAAGACAAATAGGACTTATTGATGCATTTTTAGTATGGGCTATTGTAATTTATTTTGTAGCTATTTTATTTTTATTCTTTAAACAAAAAAGAGAAGTGGTATAAAAATATATTTACAATAATAAGAAGTTGATACATTTTTATTAAGTTATATTAACTAAAAAATGTATTATACATATTAAAAACCTTCAATACTTTTCACCAATCATTATTTTCACTGATAACTTAAAGAATATCTTTAAGTTTTAAAAAGAAAAAATAATAAAACTACTAAAATCTAAAGACTTTATCTTATAAAATCATACTTAAGCAAGAAAGCATTTTAAAATAACTATAATTTTATTTGATACAATAGAATAAAACTACCATTTAAAAACCTTTAACACTAGCAAAAAGATTATACCAAGTTTATTAAAGTATCCCTACTATATAGCTAACCAAAAAGATTTTAAAATTAGAAAAAGATTAAAGATATTTTTCTAATTTTTTAATAATATCCATAATAATTTATTGCTTTTCATCTTCACTTAAATTATCTTTGGTATTTTTAATAAAATATAATCTTATTATATATTGGTCAAAGTACTTCATCTCCTAATGGGTAAAGTGCGATACTAAAAACCTTCAAATTTGCAACAAGATGAATAGTGTCGTACTAGGGCTTATTACACAATTGATTTTAATAAGCTTTGCTAATTAAAATATCATCATTATTTTTAAAATTACAATTTCCTTGGATAAATTTTTATCATATCCATAAAATTCGTTTATAAAATGATCATAAACCAAATCGTAATTAGGCATTACAATATAATGTCTTAATAAATTTGTTTAAATTTTTTGCTAATTTTAAAAAAGGAATAAGTATCTAAAGTGGTATTTTTAAAGCAATACTAAAAGGATTAAACACTATAAAACGTTTAATTTTTTTGATTTAAAAAATTCTTAATTAAATTTTTATGTGCTATATTGGTTTTATCTGTGTTTTAAATTCTAAATTTTTAATCTTTTTATCAAAAATTCTAGTGTTTATTTTCCTAGTGTAAAAAACCAACCTATCTCTTTTGTTCTTTTATTAAAGACGTTTAAGAAGTTTTATCCAAAGTGTTTTGATTTTAAGTATTGTATAACTTTTAGTATTACTTTTAATAAAAAATCAATTAAAAAAGCATTTGCTTTATATGAAATAATATAATCTAAACTATATCGATTAATTTTTTCTAAATTTTCTTATTTTATGGGATTTTCTAAAATTTCAATATAATTGACAAATTCCAAACTCTTTACAAAGAAATAAAGTGTTATTTCTTGTAAAAACAATAATTTGTGCATTATAAGCATATCTAAACTTGCTATCATAAGACATCGGGTTTTAATGACACCTCTCCCCATTGAAATCTTTTATTATCACTCCTTTAAGATAACTTAAGCTAAAAATTTTAGCTTAAAACCAAAAACTACAATAGAATTCAAATTTCAAAATCTTAGAAATTTAATTCATTATTATTTTAAATCTAAAATTTATAAATATCTTTTTAATTTTAAAAGCACTTCATTTATAATCTTTAAAATATCATATGTGCTCAATTCTTCTTTAGTTTTATTTAGCAAAACATAATCCTTGTTAAAAGTTTCCCAAAAAATTATATCTTTTTCACTAAATAAACCTATGCTTGATTTTTCCAAATTTGAAGCAAGATGAATCACTCCCGTACTAGGAGATATAACACACTTTATTCTTTTAATAAGCTCACAAATATTTAAAATATTGTCATCATTTTTAAGATATAAATTCTTTGTGGATTTTCTTTAAAAAATGTCTTAAATTCTCGTATAAAATCTTTATGAACAGCTTCATAGCTTGGTATAATTATATAAATATCTTTGAATTTAGAAATAATTTCTTGGCAAAGCCTTAAATAATCTACTAATTTTAAAGTATAAAAAGCTGAAATAGAAAAAGGGTTAAGAAGTATTAGATTTTTATCTTTTATATTATTTTGATCTAAAAAATTATTTATGACATTTTTATTATAAATATTTGTTTTAATTTTTATATCAAAATTTAAATTTTTAATTTCTTTATCAAATAATTTAGGATTTATTTTTCTTGCATAATAAAGCATTTTAAATTCATCGTTTCTATTTTTATAAAATCTTTTAATAAAAGAAACAAAGACGCACTTGCATTTTAAAGAAAAAATAGAAATAGGACAATTTCTAGTAATCACTTTTTTAGCATTAGTATTTATCAAAAATTTAAGTATAAAAGTTTTAGCATGAAAAGAAATAATAAAATCTAAATTATACTTATTAATTTTCTCTTTTATGATAGGATTTTCACTAGAAGTTAATGAAGGAATTTCTTCAAATTCATCAATAAAATCAAAACAAGATATTAAATCTTTTAAATTACTTTTTCCAAAAAAAACTATTTCTGCCCTATAAAATGTTTTATCACATATAAAGCTTTTAAAGAAATTAAACTATCTCCTATACCATAAGGACAAAAAAATCCTATTACCCCCCCCCGTTAGTTTATTTTTCATTTCAACTCCTTAATTATTAAAATATAATTTCTTATAAGTTTTAATTATAAAAAATTTAAAAATTCTTTTTTCATATCTTTTTTGGAGATTATATCAAAAAATTTATTTTTGTATTTGAATTTCAAACGATAAGAATGCAAAAGCAAACGCTTAGCTCCGCAAAATTCTATCCTTTCTTTTTCTTCCATTTTTTTATCTAAAATTCTTTCAATTTGATCTTTGTTTAATCCGTATAAAGGGTCTCCTAAAATTTTATGTTTCATGTGAAACAAATGAAGTCTTATTTGATGTTGTCTTCCTGTAAAAGGCTTACAAAGCAAAAGAGTTGCATTAAATTCTGGATAAAATTCTAAAATTTCAAATTTAGTAAAAGAATGCTTTCCATTTTCACAAATGCACATTCTAGTTTTTACATCATCATAATTTTTAACCAAATCCATTTTTGTATCAACACTGAAATTTTTATTTATTAATCCTTGTGCTAAAGCTAAATATTCTTTTTGAATTTCTTTTTTTTCAAACATAGTTTTAAAATCTATTTGAGAATTTTTATGTTTTGCTACAAGTATAAGTCCGCTTGTTTCTTTATCAAGTCTATGGGCTACACAAGCTTTATTACCCCACAAATGCCAAATTTCATCACTTAGGCTATACTCACAATGCCTACCATTAGGATGAGTTAATACTCCACTTGGTTTTTCAAGTACGGCAAAATCTTCATTTTCAAAAACAATTTCTATACCTCTTGGTTTATTTTCATAAACTATAAGTTCAATTTCGCCATTTAAAAATTCATTTTTTTTATTAACCAAATTTCCATTACAAAAAAGTCTTTTTTTATCTATAAGTTTTTGAGCTTCATTTATAGAAATTTTTAAGTTTTCCATAAGAACTTCAAATGCCTTTTTTCCATTATTTGATAGCTTAATTTTCGTATAAGGCAACTTTAACCTTTTTTAAATTTTTTTAGATAAAATCATATTTTTTTATTAATAAAATTATAACCAAAAAGGTTTAAAATGGTTCAAAGATATAGCAGAGAAATAATGGCTAAAAAATGGGACTTAAGGGCTAAATATGACGCTTGGCTTAAGGTAGAATTAGCCGCAGTTAAAGCTTGGAATAAGCTTGGAATTATAAATGATGTAGATTGTAAAAAAATTTTAGAAAATGCTAAATTTGATATTAATAGAATTGATGAAATCGAAAAGACTACCAAACACGATGTCATAGCTTTTCTTACAAATGTTAGTGAAAATTTGGGAGAAGAAGGTCGTTTTTTACATTATGCAATGACAAGTTCTGATTGTATTGATACTGCTGTAGCTTTACAAATAAAAGAGAGTTTAGAAATAATTTTAGAAGATTTAGAACAACTTTTAGATGCAATTAAAAAACGTGCCTTAGAGCATAAAAACACTCTAATGGTAGGAAGAAGTCACGGAATTCACGGCGAACCTATAACTTTTGGTTTAGTAATGGCAATTTGGTATGATGAAATAAAAAATGCAAAAGATCTCTTGCTTCACGCAAAAGAAGTAATTAGTTATGGAAAAATTAGTGGAGCTATGGGAAATTTTGCTCACGCTCCTTTGGAATTTGAAGAAGAGGTTTGTAAAATTTTAAATTTAAAACCAGCCCCTGTTTCAAATCAAATAATTCAAAGAGATCGTTACGCACAAGTAATTTCAGCTATAGCAATTTTAGCCTCAAGCTGTGAGCAAATTGCTGTAGCAATTAGACATTTTCAAAGAACAGAAGTTTATGAAGCTGAAGAATATTTTTCACAAGGACAAAAAGGAAGCTCAGCTATGCCACATAAAAGAAACCCTGTTTTAAGTGAAAATATTACAGGACTTTGTAGGATTTTAAGATCCTTTGTAACACCAGCTTTAGAAAATGTTGCTCTTTGGCATGAAAGAGATATAAGCCATTCAAGTGTAGAAAGATTTATCTTACCTGATGCTTTTATTACTGCTGATTTTATGTTAAATAGACTAAAAGATTTGATTAATAATCTTTTAGTTTACCCTAAAAATATGATGAAAAATTTAAATCTTACAGGTGGATTAGTTTTTTCAGGAAGAGTTCTTTTGGAATTACCACTTAAAGGTTTAAGTCGTGAAGAAGCTTATAAGATTGTCCAAAGAAATGCAATGAAAGTTTGGAATGATTTACAAGATGGAAAATCTGCTCTCAATGAAAAAAATGAAAGTTTATTTTTAATTGCTCTTTTAAATGATAAAGATTTAAGATCAAAACTCAATGAAGAAGATATTAGAAAATGTTTTGATTATTCTTATTACACAAAAAATATTGATGCAATTTTTGCAAGAACATTTAAATAATTTTAAAGGTTGATTATGAAAGTTATTAAAAGAAATGGACGCACCGAGGAATTAGATATCTCAAAAATTAAAAAATGTACTTCTGATGCTGTTAAAAATTTAGAAGGGGTAAATCTAAGCGAATTAGAACTTGATGCAAAAATTCAATTCCGCGATGGAATAACTACTGAGGAAATACAAAAAACTTTAATTAAAACAGCAGTAGATAAAATAGATATTGATTGTCCTAATTGGACTTTCGTTGCAGCTAGACTTTTTTTATTTGATCTTTATAAAAAAGTAAATGGCATGAATCGCTACAATCATTTAAGAGAATACTTTGAAAAAGGAGAAAAAGAAGGTAGAATCTTACTGGGACTTAAAGAAAAATATGATCTTGATGATTTAAATGATTATATAAAACCTGAAAGAGATATGCAATTTACTTATCTTGGTATTAAAACCCTTTATGATAGATATCTAATAAAAGATAGCAAAGGTATGCCTATAGAACTACCTCAACAAATGTTTATGGCTATTGCAATGTTTTTAGCTCAAAATGAATTTAATCCTACAGAATGGGCAAAGAAATTTTATGATCTTATTTCTAAATTTGAAGTAATGCTAGCTACTCCTACTCTTTCAAATGCTAGAACCACACGTCATCAACTTAGCTCTTGTTATATAGGAAGCACACCTGATAATATAGAAGGGATATTTGACTCTTATCAAGAAATGGCTTTGCTTTCTAAATTTGGTGGTGGTATAGGCTGGGATTGGTCTAAGGTGCGTGCTATGGGTGGAAGCATAGATGGGCACAAAAATGCAGCTGGCGGAATCATACCTTTTTTAAAAATTACTAATGATATAGCAGTGGCGGTTGATCAACTAGGAACTAGAAAAGGAGCAATTGCAGTTTATATAGAACCTTGGCATATGGACATTAGTGATTTTATAGATTTACGTAAAAATTCTGGAGAAGAAAGAAGAAGAGCACATGAACTTTTTCCTGCATTATGGATTAACGATCTTTTTATGAAAAGAGTCAGAGCCAATGATAAATGGACTCTTTTTGATCCTGCTGATACTGCTGATTTATGTGATTTATATGGGGAAGAATTTGAAAAAAGATATGAAGAATATGAAAAAGATGAAAGCATTGTTAAAGAAATCATAGAAGCAAAAGAACTTTGGAAAAAAATATTACTTAATTATTTTGAAACAGGTATGCCTTTTTTATGTTTTAAAGATAATGCCAATAAAGCCAACCCAAATGCGCACTCAGGTATTATTAGAAGTTCAAATTTATGTACAGAAATCTTTCAAAACACTGAACCAAACTATTATCAAATTAAAGTTGTTTTCGAAAATGGTAAAGAAAAATATTTTCATGAAGAAGAAATAGTTACTGTCAATGGAAATTATCAAAAACCGGCTAAAAAAATAAGTACTTTAGATAACATAGATGGTGATAAAGTTTATATAGTTGAAAAATTTAAAAATGATGGCAAAACAGCAGTTTGTAATCTAGCAAGTATAAATTTAAGTAAAGTTTATACACAAGAAGATATAAAACGTGTTGTTCCAACTGCTATAAGAATGCTTGATAATGTAATTGATCTTAATTTTTATCCACATAGAAAAGTAAAAGATACAAATTTAAAATCTCGTGCCATAGGACTTGGAGTAATGGGAGAAGCTCAAATGCTCGCAGAGGCTAAAATTTATTGGGGGAGTGATGAGCATTTCAATAAAATTGATGAAATAATGGAACAAATTAGTTATGAAGCAATTAATACAAGTTCAAATTTGGCCATAGAAAAAGGAGTTTATCCTGAATTTAAAGGATCAAATTGGAGTAAAGGAATTTTTCCAATAGATCTAGCAAATCCAAAGGCCAAAGCTTTAACACTAAAAGAAGGATTATTTGATCAAAGTATGTGTAATTGGGATAAATTGAGAGAAAAAGTTAAAAAAGATGGTATGAGAAATGGATATTTAATGGCTATTGCTCCTACTTCTTCAATCTCTATTCTAGTAGGAACAACGCAAACTATAGAACCTGTTTATAAAAGAAAATGGTTTGAGCAAAATTTAAGCGGAATGATACCTGTAGTTGTTCCAAATTTAAATTTAGAAACTTGGCAATATTATACTCCAGCTTATGAACTTGATCAAAAAATTCTAGTAAAAGCTGCTGCTATACGAGGAAAATGGATAGATCAAGGACAAAGTCTTAATATATTCTTGTCTCTTGATAAAGCAAGTGGTGGATATCTTAATGAAATTTATCAATTAGCTTGGGAATTAGGGATTAAATCAACTTATTATCTAAGAAGTGAAAGCCCTGACAGTGAAAAAGTTAATGTTGCAGATAGAAGCATAGAGTGCGAAGGTTGTCAATAATGGCTTAAAGCCATTATTGTTCTGATGAGCAAGTAGCATTGAAGTCTTGCATAGCATCATTATTAATATCTTTCATAGGATAATTGCAACTTATTCTAATCTTTCCTTTAGCATCTTCCATATTTTGATCAGCAAAAGCATTAAATATAAAAATACTTGATAAAACTAAAAAAGAAATTAAAAATTTCATTTTATTCTCCTTATTATGTATTTAGTGTTATTTATATTATAAAATTAATTTTTATAATTTATGTAGTTTTAATTATTTAAACTATCATAATAGTTACCAAATGAAACATACTAATATTTGATTTATTTACTATTCATTCAAAAGTTAACACATATTTTAAAAAGCTCTAAGCTTTTTTTTTGTATCTTTATTATTTTTAAAAATCAAAAGGATGAAAATGTTAAATTCTATACAATTAAAAAACGAGATAAAAAATGTATAAAAATAACTCACTTGCGGAACTAACTTTTAGAGGAATGCTTCTAGGAAGTATTTTAACCATTATTTTTACAGCTTCTAATGTTTATTTAGGTCTTAAAGTAGGACTTACTTTTTCATCTTCAATTCCCGCTGTAGTAATATCTATGGCAGTATTAAGTTTTTTTAAAAATTCAAATATTTTAGAAAATAATATGGTTCAAACTCAAGCTTCTGCAGCCGGAACTTTATCTTCTGTTATATTTGTTATACCTGGGCTTTTTATGTGTGGTTATTGGACCGAATTTCCACTTTGGCAAACTTTTTTAATTTGTCTTTGCGGAGGAGGTTTAGGAGTTTTATTTACCATACCTTTAAGAAGAGCTATGGTAACTAAAAGCAAACTAGTATATCCAGAAGGAAGAGCAGCAGCTGAAATTTTAAAAGTAGTCAATCAAGATCAAAGCAATAAAAAAAGTAAAAACGGCGTAAAAGAAATAATTTCAGGTTCTTTTATTGCAGCTTTTGTTAGTCTTTTAAGTAGTGGTTTTAAGATATTAGCTACTGAAAGTAATTTTTCATTTATATGGAATAAAATGGCTTTTGGTTTTTCTACTGGTTATTCTTTAGCACTTTTAGGGGCTGGATACCTTGTAGGACTAGCAGGGGCATTGGCACTTTTTTTAGGAATGTTTTTAGCTTGGGGAGTTTTTACGCCTTATCTTTCAAATTTAGATTTCGATAGTGCTAAAAGTGCAACAGAATTGGCTACAAGTGTTTGGTCAGCAAAAGTAAGACTTATAGGAACAGGAGCTATAGCAATAGCCGCACTTTGGACTTTAATAGAACTTTTAGATCCTGTAATAAAAGGATTAAAAGAAATTATTAAAAACACCAAAATTTCTAATACTCAAAGCCTTGATCCTAAAGATACTGATCTCTCTTTAAAAAGTATTTTTATCCTATTTATTCTTATGACTATAGGACTTTTTATTGCTTTTTATAATTTCGTAACTGATGCAAATTTAAGTCTTTCAAATCATATTATTTTTGCTATATCTGGAACTTTAATTGCAATCTTGATTGGATTTTTTGTAGCAGCAGCTTGTGGTTATATGGCAGGACTTGTAGGATCTTCATCTAGCCCTATTTCAGGAATTGGACTTATAGGTATAATTGTTTCTTCTTTGGTAATTTTATTTTTAGGATCACAAGAGAAAATTTTTGCAGATGCATCATTATCTAAATTTGCTATTGCTTTAGCTATTTTTACAACTAGTGCGATTTTAGCAACAGCTGCTATATCAAACGATAACTTACAAGATCTAAAAACAGGACATTTGGTTGGAGCTACTCCTTGGAAACAACAAGTTTCTTTACTTATAGGATGTATATTTGGGGCTTTAGCTATAGTTCCTGTGTTAAATTTATTATATCAAGCTTATGGTTTTAAAGGTGCTATGCCAAGACCTGATATGGATATTTCTGCTGCTTTAGCTGCTCCTCAAGCTAATTTAATGAGTACAATAGCACAAGGAATTTTTAATCATAATATAGCGTGGAATTACATTATATTTGGAGCTTTAATTGGTGTTGCTATTATAATTATTGATAAAATTTTAAAAAAATATCAAAAATCTCTACCTCCTTTAGCAGTAGGTATAGGTATTTATCTGCCTCCAGAAGCAATCATACCACTTATAGTAGGTGGGATTTTAAATTATTATGTAATGAAATATCTTAAGAAAAAATATGCACACAATTCTCACAAAGAAGAAAAAATTGCAAAATGCGAGCAAAAAGGAATTTTATTTGCTTCAGGACTTATAGTTGGAGAAAGTATTTTTGGAGTTATCATAGCAGGTATTACAGTTTTTTCTGTAAGCAATCAAGGAAGCGAAGAACCTTTAGCTTTGAATTTAGGTTTCACAGATAATGGAATTTTAGCATCTATTGTTTTTATAGCTGTTATGTTATATTTTGTAAAACGTATAGTAAAAAAGGACTAAGATGGAAAATCTTCACGCTTTAATGCTTGGAATCATAGAAGGTTTAACCGAATTTTTACCTATATCTTCAACAGGACATATGATTTTAGGAACTACTATTTTAGGATTAGAGCAAAATGAATTTTTAAGAAGTTTTTTAATTATAATTCAACTTGGTTCTATCCTTGCTGTTTTATTTGTATTTTGGAATAACCTTTTTCAAAATATTAAACTATGGGTTAAACTTGCTGTAGGATTTTTTCCTACTGGAGTTATTGGATTTTTTCTTGCCAAGCATTTAGATCTTTTGTTTAATGGCTATGTAGTTGTCATAATGCTAATACTTGGAGGTATAGTATTTATTATTATAGAAAGATTACATAAAAATAAAAATTATCAAATTAACTCCTTAGATGAAATATCTTTTAAACAAGCTTTTTGTATTGGGCTTTTTCAATCTTTAGCTATGATTCCTGGCACCTCAAGAAGTGGGGCAAGTATTATTGGGGGGCTTTTATTAGGATTTAATCGTAAAATCGCAGCTGAATTTAGTTTTTTACTTGCAATTCCAACCATGATCATAGCTACAGCTTATAGCATTTACAAAGAACCTCACATTCTTAATGCCAATGAAACTTTAATTCCTTTAGTTATAGGATTTATAACAGCGTTTTTTGTTGCTATTTTTGTTATAAAAATCTTTTTGAAATTTATTTCAAAATTTAGTTTTATTTCTTTTGGAATTTATAGAATTTTTTTAGGATTTATATTTTTATATTTATATTATTTTGGAATTTTAGATGCTCAAAGCCATTTCTAATTTTTTAAAAATAAACTTAATTTTAAAAAATATTAAGCTTTATAAAGTTAAAATTAAGTTTTTAATCAAAACTTACAGAGTAAGTAAGCAAAGGCAATAAATGGAACAAGAAATCATCGCTTTTTTACAACAGGATAAAATCATTGATACACAAAATACAAATTGCAAAGATTTAAAAGCTATATATTTTGATAATTCTAATGAAAGTTTAGAAGTAATACGTCACTCTTGTGCACATTTAATGGCTCAAGCAATTAAAAGTCTATATCCTGAAGCTAAATTTTTCGTAGGACCTGTAATAGAAGATGGTTTTTATTATGATTTTCGCGTAGAAAATAAAATCAGTGAAGAAGATTTGATAAAAATAGAAAATAAAATGAAAGAACTAGCAAATTTAAAGCTAGATATTACAAAATATGAAATCTCTAAAAAAGAAGCTTTAATTAAATTTAAAGATGATGATCTTAAACAAGAAGTTTTATCAAAAATTCCAAATGAAATTGTAAGTATTTATAAACAGGGCGAATTCGAAGATCTATGTCGTGGTCCTCATTTGCCAAATACTAAATTTCTTAAATTCTTTAAATTAACAAGAATCGCAGGGGCTTATTTAGGTGGCGATGAAAAAAAAGAAATGCTAACACGCATTTATGGAACTGCTTTTGCAGATAAAGAAAGCTTAAAAGAATATTTGCATATTATAGAAGAAGCTAAAAAAAGAGATCATAGAAAACTAGGAAGCGAACTTAAACTTTTTACTTTTGATGATGAAATAGGTGGAGGGCTTCCTATTTGGCTTAGTAATGGAGCAAGACTTAGAAGCAAATTAGAACAAATACTTTATAAAGCTCATCGTTTAAGAGGATATGAACCTGTGCGTGGTCCTGAACTTTTAAAAGCAGATGCTTGGAAAATTAGCGGACATTATGATAATTATAAAGAAAATATGTATTTTACTCAAATTGATGAACAAGAATATGGAATAAAACCTATGAATTGTGTAGGACATATTAAAGTTTATCAAAGTGAAGTTAGAAGCTATAGAGATTTGCCTTTAAAATTTTTTGAATATGGCGTTGTACATCGTCATGAAAAAAGCGGGGTTTTACACGGATTATTAAGAGTTAGAGAATTTACTCAAGATGATGCACATATTTTTTGTATGCCAAGCCAAATCAAAGAACAAGTACTTGAAATTTTAAATTTTGTTGATAAGCTAATGCAACTCTTTAATTTTTCTTATGAAATGGAAATTTCAACCAAGCCTGAAAAAGCTATCGGTGATGATGAAATTTGGGAAATCGCAACAAAAGCTTTAAAAGAAGCTTTAGATGAACAAGGTTTAAAATACAATATCGATGAAGGTGGCGGAGCATTCTATGGTCCAAAAATTGATATTAAAATTACTGATGCCTTAAAAAGAAAATGGCAATGTGGAACCATACAAGTTGATTTTAATCTACCTAATCGTTTTAAATTAGAATATACAAATCACGAAAATGAGAAAAAACAGCCCGTAATGCTTCATCGTGCAATTTTAGGATCTTTTGAAAGATTTATAGGAATTTTAACCGAACATTGTGGAGGAGAATTCCCATTTTTCATAGCACCAACTGCAGTAGGTATAATACCAATTTCAGATAATCACAAAGCTTATGCTAAAGAAATTTATAAAATGCTTTTAGAATTAGATATAGATAGTGAAATTTATGAAAAAAATGAAAGTTTAAGTAAAAAAATTCGCACTGCTGAGAAACAAAAATTACCAATGATTTTAGTTTTAGGAGATGATGAGGTCTCAAAAAGAAGTATTGCTCTAAGAGATAGAAGAACCAAAGAACAAAAGAATTTAAGTTTAGATGAATTTATAAATTTAATCAAAGAGAAAATAAGTGAGGTATATTTTTGAGTAAAGAAAAAGAAATATTGCTCAATGATGAGATAAGAGCAGATGAAATAAGATGTATAGGTGATGATGGAAAAGTTTATGGGATAATTAGTAGCGATGAAGCCTTAGAAATAGCAAATCGCTTAGGGCTTGATCTTGTTATGATAGCTCCAGATGCAAAACCACCAGTTTGCAAAATAATGGATTTTGGAAAATTTCGCTATCAACAAGAAAAAAAACAAAAAGAAGCAAAGAAAAAACAAAAAATTATTGATATAAAAGAAATTAAACTTTCAGTAAAAATCGCTCAAAATGATATTAATTATAAAGTTAAACATGCTCTTGAGTTTTTATCACAAGGAAAACACGTAAGATTTCGTGTATTTTTAAAAGGACGTGAGATGTCAAGTCCCGAAGCTGGTATTACTCTACTTGAAAAAATTTGGACTATGGTAGAAAATGTAGCTAACCGCGATAAAGAGCCAAATTTTGAAGGTCGTTATGTAAATATGTTTGTAACACCAAAGAAATCTTAATGGTTTTTTAAATGCCAAGAAAAAATTTAATAGAAAATAAAAATTAACATAAAGAAAAGAATTTACATTCAAAAAAAAGATGACTTAAATATAGACTTAGCTATGCAAAAAACTAAAGAATATTTAGAAAAAAATTTTCATTAAATAGATATGAGAGGGGGTTGCGAATTTTATAGATGGTAAATATTATTTTGAAATAGAGAAAAAAATAGAAATTTCTTTTAATTAATAATATTAAATCAACAAAAATTCGCGTCCAATTTGATATGAATTTTATAGATAATACTATAAAACCAGATGGTGGAGTATTCTTTTTAAGAAAAAAAGATGATGAGAATTATAAAAAAGTTCTATTGATTACAGATGCTAAAAGACAAGGAGCTAATGATACTAGAAAAAAGAAGGCAAAAGCAAACAAGTTGCTGGAAATGCTATAGAAAGACTAGGAAAAAATTTAACAGGTATTAAAGCTATGTTAAATCATGAAAAAATAACTCCTTTTGTATGTTTTGGCTGGGGATGTGATTTTGTAAGCAGTGAAAAATCCGTTTTAGCAAAATTAAATGTTTTAAATGAATTTTATTATCTAAATAAAACTTATATTTTTAAAGCAGATGGCAATAGTGATCATAATTATTTTTCTCCTGTTAGTATGTATTTTATAGAAAATAAGTGGGAAGTAAATGAAATGTTTGAAATTATGAAAGAAATTGCTAAAACATCTTTAAGGTATTATATCTTTTAATATGGCTACTGAAAACCCTAACTTTTTAAAAGAACAAATCATTACTTATCTTGGTAATAAAAGAGCACTTTTAGGCTTTTTAGAACAAGGATTTAATTTTGCTAAAAAAGAATTAAAAAAAGATAAATTTAGCTTTTGTGATATCTTTAGTGGTTCAGGTATAGTCAGTCGTTTTGCAAAAGCACACTCAAATTTTATTATAGCTAATGATTTAGAAAATTATTCAAGAATTATTAATGAATGCTATCTTAGCAATAAAGATGAAAATTTAAATAAAACTATAAAAAAATATCATAAAAATCTAACTCAAAACTTAAGACTTCAAAAAGGCTTTATTAGTAAGCTTTATGCTCCAAAAGATGAAAATTTTATCCAAAAAGATGAAAGAGTTTTTTATACTATTAAAAATGCAATGTATTTAGATACTTTAAGAGCAAAAATTGATAATGATATTCCAAAAGAATTTAGACATTTTTTTATAGCACCTTTAATCTATGAAGCAAGTGTTCATTCTAATACAAGTGGAGTTTTTAAGGGTTTTTATAAAGGAAAAAATGGTATAGGAAAATTTGGAGGAGAAGCTGGCAATGCTTTAAAACGAATTAAAGGTGAAATAGAACTTAAAATGCCTATTTTTTCAAATTTTTCTTGTGAATTTAAGGTTACACAAAAAGATGCAAATATACTTGCAAAAGAACTTGATAATATAGATGTAATTTATCTTGATCCCCCTTATAATCAACACCCTTATAGCTCTAATTATTTTATGCTAAATTTAATTGCAAATTATAAAGAACCCAAAGAAATTTCAAATATAAGTGGAATTCCAAAAGATTGGAATCGTAGTGTTTATAATAGTCAAAAAAATGCTGAAAATGCTTTATTTGATCTAATTTATAATTTAAAAGCTAAAATCATTTTATTATCTTATAATTGTGAAGGCTTTGTTAAAAAAGAAAATTTTTTAAAACGTTTACAAAATCTTGGAAAATGTTTTTTATTGGAACAAAAATATAATACTTTTAGAGCTAGTAGAAATCTTAAAAATCGCTCTATTTATGTCAATGAGCAACTTTATATTTTAGTTAAAAATTAATATTTCATCCTTAAATTTGCTCCGTGTGTTAAAGCTATAGCAATAGCATCTGTAATATCTAAAGGTTTAATATCTTTTGAAATTCCTAAAAGTCTTTTTACCATAAAAGCAACTTGTTCTTTTGTCGCTTTTGCTTTTCCTGTTATTGCTTTTTTAATTTGTAAAGGAGTATATTCTTTAAATTCACCATGAATTTGTAAAATTTTTAAACTTAAAGCTCCACGAAATTGTGCAAGTTTTAAAACTGTTTTTGGATTATAAGCAAAAAATATATCCTCTATAGCTACCTCATCAAATTGATGATTTTTAAAGATTAAATCTAGTCCTTCACAAAGCTCTGTAATTTGATATTGAAGTGTAGAAGGTTTAATCTTTATAAGTCCTGCTTCTATAAGAGTATTTTTATTTTTATCACTTTCTATAATAGCATAACCACAAAAACGAGTTCCTGGATCAATTCCTAAAATTTTCAAAATAAACCTTAAAAATGTGAAATTCTTTTCTAAAGATGTGAATAATTTTAACCTTTTTTTATAAAATTAAAGATAAAATTTAAAAAATATATTAGATAGGATTCAATGGATATAAATAAAATACTTGATTTTTTAAAAAAAGAACTTTCAGAAAATGAGTATGAAAATTATATTTTACCTCTTAAATTAAATGAAAAACAAAGTAAGGCAGATCTTTTAGTTTTTAATGCTTCAAATGAATTTCTAGCTAAATTTACTCAAACAAAATACGCTCAAAAAATTTCTTATTTTTATGAAGTACAAACTGGTATCAAAGCAAAAGTTATTATTCAAACACAAAATACAAAAACCCATTCTAAAGCTAGTAAAATAGATATAATGCAAATTAAAACACAAAGCACTATATTAAATCCCTCTTTTACCTTTGATAGTTTTGTTGTAGGAGATTCGAATGAATATGCCTATGTAACCTGTAAAGCTGTAGCTAACAAAGATAAATTAGGAAAACTTTATAATCCTATTTTTATTTATGGAGCAACTGGGCTTGGTAAAACTCATTTACTCCAAGCTGTTGGCAATACTTGTTTAGAACTTGGCAAAAAAGTTATTTATGCTACAAGTGCAAATTTTGTTAATGATTTTACTTCTCATCTAAGCAATAAAACTATGGAAAAATTCCACGAAAAGTATAGAAATTGTGATGTATTACTCATTGATGATGTTCAATTTTTAGGAAAAACAGATAAAATTCAAGAAGAATTTTTTTTCACTTTTAATGAAATTAAAGATAGATTAGGTCAAATTATTATGACTTCAGATAATCCACCAAATATGTTAAAAGGTATCACAGAAAGATTAAAAAGTCGTTTTGCAAATGGAATAATTGCTGATATTACACCGCCTGAACTTGATACAAAAATGACAATTATAAGAAAAAAATGTGAATTTAATGAAGTAAATTTAAATAATGAAGTTATTAATTATATTGCAACTTCTATGGGAGATAATATAAGAGAAATTGAAGGTATGATTACAAATCTAAATGCTTATTCAAGACTTATTAACCAAGAAATAACTTTAGATATAGCAAAAAGTTTAATGAAAGATCATATCAAAGAGAAAAAAGAAAATATTACTATAGAAGATATACTTAATATTGTTTGTAAAGAATTTAATATAAAACCAAGTGATATAAAATCAAACAGAAAAACAAAAAATATAGTAACTATAAGACGCATTGTGATTTTTTTAGCAAGAGAGCTTACAACTATGTCTATGCCTCAACTTGCAATGTTTTTTGAAATGAAAGATCACACAGCAATTTCACATAATATTAAAAAAATTAATGAACTTTTTTTAGAAAATTTAGAACTTAAAAATAAAATTGAAGAACTTAAAAATAAAATTTTAACAAAAAGTCAAAGTTAAGTGAAAAAATGTGAATAAAAATGAAAAATTAAAAAAGAGAAAACTATGATAAAATAAATTTTTAAAACACTTTTTCACATTTTCAATATGCTTATTATTATGATGAAATTAAATTAAAAAGGAGAAAAAATGAAATTAAGTATAAATAAAAATACTTTAGAATCTGCTATTATTTTATGTAATGCTTATGTAGAAAAGAAAGATTCTAGTACTATCACTTCTCATTTACTTTTTGAAGCAAATGAAGATAAACTTACAATCAAAGCAACTGATTTTGAAATAGGAATAAATTATAAAATCAGAAAAATTCGTATAGAATCTTCTGGTTTTGCAACAGCAAATGCAAAAAGCATTGTTGATGTAATCAAAAACTTAAACAATGAAGAAGTTACACTTGAAACTATCGATAATTTTTTATTTATAAGACAAAAAAGCACAAAATATAAATTACCAATGTTTAATTATGAAGATTTTCCAAATTTCCCACAAACAGAAGGTAAAAACAAATTCGATATTGATTCTAGTGATTTAAGCAGATCTCTTAAAAAAATTCTCCCAAGTATAGATACAAATAATCCAAAATATTCTTTAAATGGTGCTTTTTTAGATATAAAAACTGAAAAAATCAATTTTGTAGGAACAGATACAAGAAGATTAGCTATTTATACTTTAGAAAAAAATAATGAACAAGAATTTCACATTTGTATCCCTAAAAAAGCTATTACAGAAATGCAAAAACTTTTTTATGAAAAAATCGAAATATTTTACGATGAAAATATGCTTATAGCTAAAAATGACAATTTTGAATTTTTCACAAAACTTATTAATGATAAATTCCCAGATTATGAAAAAGTTGTGCCAAAACAATTTAAACAAGAAATTATTTTACAAACCGAAGATTTTATAGATTCTTTAAAGAAAATTAGCGTAGTAACAGAAAAATTAAAAATTCATTTCCTAAAAAATAAAATTATATTTGAAGGTATTAGTCTTGATAATATGGAAGCAAAAACAGAGCTTGATATAGAACTTAATTTAGAAGAAGAATTTGCTCTTAGTGTTAAAATTAAATATTTATTAGATTTTCTATCTTCTATTGAAGAAAATGAATTTAAAATCAGTATTAATGAACCAAATTTAGCTTTTGTTGTAAGTTCAGGAAAACTTGAAATGGTTATTATGCCAATGATTTTATAATTTTTAAAAATCATAAATTTAACTAAAAGGAAAAATATGCAAGAAAATTATGGCGCAAGTAATATTAAAGTTCTAAAAGGTTTAGAAGCTGTTAGAAAGCGTCCTGGTATGTATATAGGAGACACCAATATAGGTGGTCTTCATCATATGATTTATGAAGTAGTAGATAATTCTATTGATGAAGCTATGGCAGGGCATTGTAATACTATTGATATTGAAATTACAACTGAAGGAAGTTGTATAGTAAGTGATAATGGTAGAGGAATTCCTGTAGATATGCACCCTACAGAAAATATGCCAACTTTAACTGTTGTTTTAACTGTTCTTCACGCAGGGGGAAAATTCGATAAAGATACTTATAAAGTTTCAGGTGGTTTGCATGGTGTTGGGGTTTCAGTTGTAAACGCTCTTTCTAAAAAACTTGTAGCCACAGTCGAAAGAAATGGAGAAATTTATCGTCAAGAATTTTCAGAAGGTAAAGTTATCAGTGAATTTGGTGTAATAGGAAAAAGTAAAAAAACAGGAACAACCATAGAATTTTGGCCTGATGATAAGATTTTTGAAGTAACAGAATTTGATTATGAAATCTTAGCTAAAAGATTTCGTGAACTTGCATATTTAAACCCAAAAATTACTATAAATTTTAAAGATAATCGTATAGGAAAATACGAAAGCTTTCATTTTGAAGGTGGAATTTCTCAATTCGTTACAGATTTAAATAAAAAAATAGCTTTAACTAAACCAATTTTTTTCAGTGTAGATGAAGAAGATGTAAATGTTGAAGTAGCTTTACTTTATAATGACTCTTATAGTGAAAATTTGCTTTCTTTTGTAAATAATATTAAAACTCCAGATGGTGGAACTCACGAAGCAGGCTTTAGAATGGGTTTAACACGCGTAATAAGTAATTACATAGAAGCTAATGCAAGTGCTAGAGAAAAAGATAGTAAAATTACTGGAGAAGATATTCGTGAAGGACTTATAGCTATAGTAAGTGTTAAAGTTCCTGAACCACAATTTGAAGGACAAACTAAAGGAAAACTAGGTTCAACTTATGTACGTCCTATAGTTTCAAAAGCTTCTTTTGAGTATTTAACTAAATATTTTGAAGAAAATCCTATAGAAGCAAAAGCTATAATGAATAAAGCCTTAATGGCAGCACGCGGTAGAGAAGCAGCTAAAAAAGCAAGAGAATTAACACGTAAAAAAGAAAGTTTAAGTGTAGGGACTTTACCTGGTAAATTAGCTGATTGTCAAAGTAAAGATCCAAGTGAAAGTGAAATTTATCTTGTAGAAGGGGATTCTGCAGGGGGTTCTGCAAAACAAGGTAGAGAAAGATCTTTTCAAGCAATTTTACCTTTAAGAGGTAAAATTTTAAATGTTGAAAAAGCAAGACTTGATAAAATTTTAAAATCAGAACAAATTCAAAATATGATTACTGCTTTTGGTTGTGGTATAGGAGAAGATTTTGATATCTCAAAACTTAGATATCATAAAATCATCATTATGACAGATGCTGATGTTGATGGATCTCATATACAAACTCTACTTTTAACTTTTTTCTTCCGTTTTATGAAAGATTTAATAATAAATGGTCATATCTATTTAGCTCAACCTCCTTTATATCGTTATGAAAAAAGAGGACAAAAGAAAAAAGAAATTTATTTAAAAGATGAAAAGGCTTTAAATGATTTTTTAATTGAAATGGGTATAGAAAATTCTAACTACCAAGGTATAGGACTTAATGATTTAAAAGATTTTTTAAAAATCGTTTCAGCTTATCGTTCTGTACTTAAAGAACTTGAAAAAAGATTTAATATCATTTCAGTGATTAGATATTTAATTGAAAATCCAGATTTAATTAAAAATTCAAATGAAGAACTTTTTAACATTATAAAAGTTTATCTTGAAAAATCAAATTATAATATTTTAAATTCTTATATCAATGAAAATGAAATTCGTATTTTTGTTCAAACTGAAAATGGACTTGAAGAACTTTTAATCAATGATGATTTATTTACTCATCCTTTATATGTTGAAGCAAATTTTATCTCTGATAAGATTAAAGAAAGAGATTTGAAATTTGAAAAAGATATTTTAGAAATTTTAGAAGAAGTAGAAAGTAATGCTAAAAAAGGAGCTGATATTTATCGTTATAAAGGTCTAGGTGAGATGAATCCTGAACAACTTTGGGAAACAACTATGGATCCTAGTGCAAGAAGACTTCTTAAAATTACCATCGAAGATGCACAAAGTGCTGATGATACTTTTAATCTCTTTATGGGTGATGATGTAGAACCTAGACGCGATTATATCCAAGCTCACGCTAAGGACGTCAAGCATTTAGATGTGTGAGAATTTAGAGATAATTTATGAAAAAATATAATTTTTTAGATTTAATTATAGAAGTTTTAAAAGAAAGTAAATTTCCTTTAAGTGCAAATGAAATTTGGCAATATGCTTTAGATAAAGGTTTTGAAAAAAAACTTCAAACTTATAAAGATGGGAATTTAAGTAAAACTCCAGTTGCAAGTTTAACTGCTAAAATTTATGTAAATTTAAATAGTAAAAATTCTCTGTTTTCAATAGTTTCTAAAAGACCAACAAAATTTTGGCTTAAAGAAAGAGAAAATGAGCTCGATTTAAAAAATATTGAAAATATATCAACTAATAAATTTTCAAATTTATTGATTCAAAAAGAAATTAAATTTAAAGAAAGGGATTTACATCCTTTACTTGTTAAATTTTTATTTGAAAGTGAAAATTTTAATCTTTATTCTAAAACTATTTTTCACGAAAAGTCTCAAAGAGGTAAAAGTGGCGAAAATGAATGGATTCATCCTGATATAGTTGGTGTGCATTTTCCTTTTAAAGATTATGAAGATGAAACTTTTACACTTTGTAAAAATTTAAATCAAATTTCTTATAAAATTTATAGTTTTGAGTTAAAAGTCAAACTTGATTTTTCTAATTTAAGATCAAGTTATTTTCAAGCTGTAAGTAATTCAAGTTGGGCGAATGAAGGATACTTAGTTGCTTTAGAATTTGATGATGAAATTATGAAAGAACTTTGGAGACTAAATAATGCTTTTGGTATAGGTTTTATAAAGCTTGATACAGATATTAATAATTCTAAAATAATTATTAGAGCAAAAGAAAAACAGAATTTAGATTTAATAACACTCGATTTATTAGTGAGCAAAAATGAAGATTTTAAAAATTTCATACAAAATTTAAGTAAAGATATTAGTATAAGTGATATTGAACGTATTGGATATAAATTTTATGATGAAATTTACAATGATGAAAAAATGCAAAAATATTTAAAAGATAAAAAAATTATTTAATGATTTTTTTAATAGCTGGAGAATCACATACTGGAAAAACCTTACTTGCTCAAAAACTTTTAGAACTTTATCATTATCCTTATATAAGCTTAGATCATTTAAAAATGGGATTTTTAAAAGGAATTTTTCCTAAACCTTTTGAAGTTGATGAAGATATAAAAATCGCTAAATTTTTATATCCTATTATTAGAAGTATCATACAAACTAATTTAGAAAATAATCAAAATCTTATTTTAGAAGGAATTTATCTTTATCCTAAATATATTAATCTTTTAAAAGAAGAGTTTAAATCTAAAATAAAACATTTAAATTTACTTTTTTCTAAAGAATATATTCTAAAAAATTATGAGTTGATTTATGAAAAAGAAAGTGTAATAGAAAAACGTTTAGCAAGTGAAAAAATAATTCTAAATGAACTTATAAAAGATCATCTAAAATTAAAAGAAGAATGTTTAAAATACCAATGTAATTTTTTAGAATTTAAAGAAAATTATGAATTAGAGTTTGAAAAAGCCTTAATTTTTTTTAATTAGTTTTTGTATAATTTTACTCTTAGAAAAAAATACTATTAGCAGATAAATATTCGTCTATATTTGTAATTAATTTTAAAATTAATAAACTAAAATTATTTAAAAGGAGCATAAATAATGCGTTATGGTGAAAAAGAGATAAAAGAATTTGATGTAGATAAACACTTAGAGCTTTGGCCAAATGATGCTAAAAGTGATTATGTGATTAAGATTACTTTGCCTGAATTTATGTGCTGTTGTCCAAGAAGTGGGTATCCTGATTTTGCGACAATTTATTTTGAATATATTCCAGATAAACTAGTAGTTGAACTTAAAGCTATAAAATTATATATTAATTCTTTTATGTATAGAAATATTTCTCACGAAGCAAGTATCAATGAAATTTACAATACTTTAAAAGATAAATTAAAACCAAAATGGATTAAAGTTGTAGGGGATTTTAACCCACGTGGTAATGTACATACTATCATAGAATGTCGAAGTGATATGATTGTGCCAAAGTAAATTTAAAAAATGGATAAAAATTAAATCTAAAAATAATAAATTTTTATCTATTTAATTCAAATTCAATTATTAAATTTTTATACTTTAATCGTACTAATTAAGATTATTTTTTAAATAATAAAAAATAAATTTTATATAAAATACTTTTTATTTTTAAAAATTTATTACCAATTATAAAGTAATAATTTTAATTTTTATCCTTATTTAAAGGATAAAAATTAAATATTTTTATAAATTCTCTTGACAAGCAAAATATGAATTTATTATACTTTCGTTTTATTTTTAGTTAGTTTTTAAACTAACGAGTTCTTTTAAAAGGAAAAATTATGGAAAGAATTAGGCTTAAGCTTAAAGCTTATGACCACAGAGTCCTAGATAGAACAGTTGCAGCGATTGTAGAAGCTGTTAAAAGAACAGGTGCAGATATTAGAGGTCCAATACCATTACCTACTAAAATTAAACGATATACAGTTTTAAAATCCCCACATATTAATAAAGATTCTCGTGAGCAGTTTGAAATTAGAATTCACGCACGTTTATTAGATATAGTGGCTGCTACTCCTGATACAGTTGATTCTTTAACTAAGCTTGATTTAGCTCCAGAAGTTAATGTTGAAGTTAGAGCTATGGGTAAAAAAGGATAGAATATGGAATATATTGTAGAAAAAATAGGTATGAGTAGAACTATCACAAGTCCTAGTATTGCCGTAACTTTATTAAAAGTTGTGAATACTAAAGTTTGTGAAATTGATAATGGTAAAGCATTAGTTGCTTATCCTAAAGGTAAAAGAAGCAACAAATGTATAAAAGGTCAACAAAAAAAATACAATCTTTCAGCCGAATTTAACCGCTTTGCAACTTTAGAAGTGGCAAATACAGAAATAGGTGATTTAGATGAAACTCCTTTGAATGAAGCAAAAATTTTAAAAGTAAGTTTTAATTCTAAAGGACGCGGTTATAGCGGTGTTGTTAAAAGACATAATTTTGGTGGTGGTCCGGCATCTCACGGAAGTAGATTTCACAGACGCCACGGATCAATTGGTAATAGAGAATGGCCAGGTCGTGTTCAACCAGGGATGAAAATGGCAGGACATTATGGAAATGAAAAGGTTAGTGTTAAAAACGAAGTTGTATCCTATGATGCACAAAATAAAATTTTAGTTGTTAAAGGTGCAGTACCAGGATATAATGGTGCCATGGGTAAAATAAGGATTGCAAAATGAGTAAAATAACTATTTTAGATGAAAAATTTGATAGAGCTGGAGAATTAGATCTTCCTGCTAAATATGCAGAAGTAAATCCACACAATCTTTATTTATATGTAAAATCTTATCTTGCTAGTCTTAGAGCAAATACTGCTCATACAAAAGGTAGAAGCGACGTAAGTGGTGGTGGTAAAAAACCTTGGAGACAAAAAGGAAGAGGTGGGGCAAGAGCTGGTTCTACAAGAACAAATGTTTGGGTAGGAGGTGCTGTAGCTTTTGGTCCTACTAATAATAGAAATTATTTCCAAAAAGTTAATAAAAAGCAAAAAAGATTAGCACTTGAGAGAGCTTTAGAAGAAAAAGCTTCAAAAAATTCTCTTTTTGTAGTTCCTTCATTAACTATAGAAAGTGGTAAAACTAAAGATGCTAATGCTGTTATTAAAAAATTAGGGCTTAAAGATGCTTTAATTGTTAAAGATATGCTAGATGAAAAAACACTTTTAGCTTATAGAAATTTGTCAAATTGCTATGTTGTTGATATAAACGAAGTTAATGCATATCTTGTAGCTGTTTTTAATGCAGTTATTTTTGAAAAATCAGCATTAGATTCAATTACAAAAGAAGGATAATTATGGCAGATATTACAGATATTAAAACTATACTTTATACAGAAAAAAGCTTGAATTTACAAGAAAATGGTGTCGTAGTTATTCAAACTTCAACAAGAATGACTAAAACAAGTTTAAAAGTAATATTAAAAGAATATTTTGGCGTAAATGCACAAAGTATTAATTCTTTAAGAACTAATGGAAAAGTGAAACGTTTTAGAGGTCGTACAGGACAAAGAAACGATTATAAAAAATTCTATGTAAAGCTACCTGAAGGTGTTAGCTTAGAAAATATGGAGGCTTAAAATGGCAATTAAAACTTACAAACCATATACTCCAAGTAGAAGATATATGACAGGTTTAAGTTCTGAAGATATTACAGCAAAACCAAGCGTAAGATCTTTGCTTGTAAAACTTAAATCTCATTCGGGTCGTAATAGTTATGGAAGAATTACAAGCCGTCATAAACAAGCTGGAGCTAAAAAACTTTATAGAATTATAGATTTTAAACGTCGTAAATTCGATATAGAAGGTAAAGTTGAAACTATAGAATATGATCCTTATAGAAATTGTAGAATTGCTTTGATTTCTTATAAAGATGGAGAAAAAAGATATATTATTCAGCCAAAAGGTCTAAATGTTGGAGATATAGTAGCTTCAGCAGAAAGTGGGCTTGATATAAAGCCAGGTAATGCTATGAAGCTTAAAAATATTCCTATTGGAACTATAGTTCATAATATAGAATTAAAGCCAGGCAAAGGTGCTCAAATGATACGTTCAGCAGGAGCATATGCACAACTTATGGGCAAGGAAGAAAAATATGTTATTTTAAGACTTGCTAGTGGTGAGATGAGACAAGTTTTAGCTGAATGTATGGCAAGTATTGGTGAAGTTGGAAATGAAGATTGGGCTAACATTACCATAGGTAAAGCAGGTCGTAATCGCTATAGAGGAATTCGTCCTCAAACCAGAGGTTCTGCTATGAACCCAGTTGATCACCCACACGGAGGGGGAGAAGGTAAGAAAAATTCAGGACGTCATCCTGTGACTCCTTGGGGTAAACCTACTAAAGGTGCAAAAACACGTCGTAAAAAAGCAAGTGATAAATTAATAATTTCAAGAAGAAAAGGAAAATAAGATGGCTAGATCGTTAAAAAAAGGTCCTTTTGTAGATGATCATGTGATGAAAAAAGTCATCGCTGCAAAAAAGAATAATGATAATAAACCTATTAAAACTTGGTCAAGAAGAAGTACAATTATTCCTGATATGATAGGTTTAACTTTTAATGTTCATAATGGCAAAAGTTTTATTCCTGTTTATATTACAGAAAACCATATTGGTTATAAACTTGGCGAATTTGCACCAACAAGAACATTTAAAGGCCATAAAGGCTCTGTTCAAAAGAAAATAGGTAAGTAAGGGATAAGATATGAGTAAAGCTTTAATTAAATTCATAAGATTGTCTCCAACTAAGGCAAGACTTATTGCAAGAGAGGTTCAAGGTATGAATGCTGAACTTGCAATGGCAAGTTTAAAATTTATGCCAAATAAAGGTGCTAAATATATTGCTAATGCTATTTCAAGTGCAGTAGCTAATGGTAGTTTTGAAGCCAATGAAGTTATAATTAAAAGTTGCCGTGTTGATGCAGGTTCTGTTCTTAAAAGATTTAGACCACGTGCTAGAGGAAGTGCAAGTCGTATTAGAAAACCTACTTCTCATATTTTAGTAGAGGTTGCTAAAATAGAAAAAGAAACAAAAAATAATAAAAGCACTAAAAAAGCAACAGCAAAGAAGGAAAGCTAAATGGGACAAAAAGTAAATCCGATTGGTTTAAGATTAGGAATTAATAGAAATTGGGAATCAAGATGGTTTCCTAGTAAAACAAGTTTGGTTGAAAATATTGGTGAAGATTACAAAATCAGAACTTTTTTAAAAAGAAAACTTTATTATGCAGGAATTAGTCAAATTTTAGTTGAAAGAACAGCTAAAAGATTGCGTGTGACTGTTGTAGCAGCAAGACCAGGCATAATTATTGGTAAAAAAGGTAGCGATGTTGATGTTTTAAGAAAAGATCTTCAAAATTTAATTGGTAAAGATGTTAATATCAACATTAAAGAAGAAAGAAAAGCAGGAGCTTCAGCTCAACTTGCAGCAGAAAGTGTTGCAACTCAATTAGAGAAGAGAGTAGCCTTTAGAAGAGCAATGAAAAAGGTTATTCAAGGAGCGCAAAAAGCAGGAGCTAAAGGAATTAAAGTTTCTGTTTCAGGCCGTTTAGGCGGAGCTGAAATGGCAAGAACAGAATGGTATTTAGAAGGTCGTGTGCCACTTCATACTTTAAGAGCAAAAATTGATTATGGTTTTGCAGAAGCTAGAACTACTTATGGAAACATAGGAGTAAAAGTATGGATCTTTAAAGGTGAAGTATTACAAAAAGGAATGCAACCTGAAAAAACTGAAGAAAATGCTCCGGCTAAAAAAACAACAAGACGAAGAAGGAGTAAATAATGTTAATGCCAAAAAGAACGAAATATCGTAAAATGATGAAAGGGCGTAATAGAGGTTATGCTTGCAGAGGAACAGAATTTACTTTTGGTGAATTTGCATTAAAGGCCACTGAAGCAGGTCGCATTAATTCACGTCAAATCGAAGCTGCGCGTATAGCTTTAACTCGTTTTGTTAAAAGACAAGGTAAAACTTGGATTAGAGTTTTTCCTGATAAGCCTTTAACTAAAAAACCTTTAGAAACTCGTATGGGTAAAGGTAAAGGTGCAGTTGAAGAATGGGTAATGAATATTAAACCAGGACGTATTATTTATGAAATGGCAGGAGTTAATGAAGAAATGGCAAGAAAAGCTTTAACATTAGCTATGCATAAATTACCTTTTAAAACTAAGTTTGTTACAAGAGAGAGCCAAAATGAAATATACTGAAATTAAAGATAAAAATGCAGCCGAGCTTGCAACAATGCTAAAAGAAAAAAAGGTGCTTTTATTCACTTTAAGACAAAAGCTAAAAACTATGCAACTTACTAATCCAAATGAGATTAGACAAGTTAAAAAAGATATTGCTAGAATAAGTACGGCAATTAGCGTTTTAAAACAAGGATAGAATATGGCATTTAAAAGAGAAATTCAAGGTATTGTTGTTAAGATTGCTGGGGATAAGACAGTAAGTGTTTTGGTTGAAAGAAAAGTTGTTCATCCAAGATATAGAAAAATTGTTAAACGATTTAAAAAATATTTAATTCACGATGAAAGAAATGAGGCTAAAGTAGGAGATGTTGTGGTAGCTATAGAATGCAGACCTATTTCTAAAAGAAAATCATTTCGCTTAAAATCTGTATTAGCTACAGGAGTTTAATAATGATTCAAAGTTTTACAAGACTTGCAGTTGCTGATAATAGTGGTGCAAAAGAACTTATGTGTATTAAGGTTTTGGGTGGTAGCAAAAGAAGATATGCTACAGTAGGCGATGTAATTGTTGCATCTGTAAAAAAAGCTTTACCAAATGGTAAGGTTAAAAAAGGTCAGGTTGTTAAAGCAGTCATAGTTCGCACTAAAAAAGAAATTCATAGAGAAAATGGATCTTTAATTCGTTTTGATGAAAATGCTGCTGTAATACTTGATAGCAAGAGAGAGCCTATTGGAACACGTATTTTTGGACCAGTGGGAAGAGAAGTTAGATATGGTGGCTTTATGAAAATTGTTTCACTAGCACCGGAGGTATTATAATGGCAGTTAAATTTAAAATTAAAAAAGGTGATAATGTAAAAATCATTACAGGAGATGATAAAGGTAAAACAGGAAAAGTATTAGCAGTTTTTCCAAAAAAATCTCAAGTGATTGTTGAAGGTTGCAAAATAGCTAAAAAAGCTGTAAAGCCAACTGAGAAAAATCCAAATGGTGGTTTTATCAATAAAGAAATGCCTATGGATATTTCCAATGTAGCAAAGATTGAGGGGTAGAATTTATGATGAGATTAAAAGAAAAATATGATCAAAACATAAAAGCTGCTTTAGTTAAAGAATTTGATATTAAAAATCCTATGCTTATACCTAGTATCGAAAAAATTGTTATTAGTGTAGGAGCAGGAGAATTAGCTAAAGATCAAAAAGTATTGCAAAATATTGCTGATACTATTTCTTTAATTGCTGGACAAAAAGCCGTTATAACTAAAGCAAAAAAATCTGTTGCTGGTTTTAAAGTGCGTGAAGGTTTTCCTGTAGGTGTTATGGTGACTTTAAGAAAAGATAATATGTATGCTTTTTTAGATAAGCTTATTTCTATTGCTTTACCAAGAGTAAAGGATTTTAGAGGTTTAAGCAAAGATGGCTTTGATGGACGTGGAAATTATAATTTTGGTCTTGATGAGCAACTAATGTTTCCAGAAGTTGAGTATGATAAAATTTTAAGAACTCACGGGATGAATATTGCTATTGTTACAACAGCACAAAACGATAAAGAGGCACACAGATTATTAGAACTTATAGGTGTGCCATTTGCAAAAGGAAGATAAAAATGGCTAAAAAATCAATGATTGCTAAAGCAGCACGCAAACCTAAATTTAAGGTTCGTGGATATACAAGATGTCAAGTTTGTGGGCGTCCTCATTCAGTTTATAGAGATTTTGGAATTTGCAGAGTTTGTCTAAGAAAAATGGGCAATGAAGGATTAATTCCAGGTCTTAAAAAAGCAAGTTGGTAAGGAAAAAATAATGATCAATGATATAATTTCAGATTCACTTACTCGTATTAGAAATGCAAGTATGAGAAAGCTTGAAACTACTAAGCTTTTACATTCTAATGTTATAGAAGCTTTAGTGGGTATTTTTCAAGCAAAAGGTTATATTGAAAGTTTCAATATTATTGAAGAAGATAAAAAGAAATTTGTTAATGTAGTTTTAAAATACGATGAAAAAGGACAAAGTGTTATAAACGAAATTAAAAGAGTTTCTAAACCAGGTCGTCGTGTTTATAAAGGTAAAGATGAAATTAAACGTTTTAAAAATGGTTATGGAACTATAGTAGTTAGCACAAGCAAAGGTGTTTTGCCAAACGATGAAGCTTTTAAAGCAGGAGTAGGTGGCGAAATTTTATGTACCATTTGGTAATCTTACTTTTTATGGCATTGGGTATCCATTCTTTAAAAAGTAGAAATATCCTAGACAAATAAAAAGGAAAAATATGTCTCGTATAGGTAAACAACCAGTTTCTATTCCAGATGGGATAGAAGTTACAATAGAAGGAAATTTCTTAAAATTTAAAAAAGGAAATTTAATAAAAGAGCTTGATACAAAAGCTAATGTTAATGTTGAAATTAAAGATAAGCAAATTATTTTCTCTCCAAAGGGTGAAGACAGACAAAGTAGAGCTTATTGGGGAACTTATAGAGCGCTTGCTTATAATGTGATTGTGGGAATGACTCAAGGTTTCTCAAAAACTCTTGAAATCAATGGTGTTGGTTATAAAGCAGCATTAAAAGGCAAAGTATTAGAATTAATACTTGGTTTCTCACATCCTATTAATTATGATATTCCAGAAGGTATTGAAATTGTAGTAGATAAAAATAATATCATTGTAAAAGGAAGTGATAAGCAAGTTGTTGGACAAGTTGCTGCTCAAATTCGTGAGTTTAGACCACCAGAGCCATATAAGGGTAAAGGCGTTAAATATTCTGATGAGCGTATTATCCGTAAAGCTGGTAAAACATCTAAGAAGTAAGGATAGGGTATGAGAATAAATATATTAAAAAGAAAAATTTCTTTAAGAATTAAAAGAAAAAAGAGAATTAGAGTAAGAATTTCAGGAACTGAAGTTTTACCTAGAATTTCTGTGTTTAAATCAAATAAAACCCTATATATACAAGCTATTGATGATGTTAAAGCTGTAACTTTAGCAGCAATTGATGGACGTAAGATAAATGTAAAAGCAAATAAAGAGGGTGCTAAAAAAATAGCTGCTGAATTTGCAAAAATTTTAAAAGCTAAAAAAATCGAACAAGGTATTTTTGATAGAAATGGTTATGTTTATCATGGTGTAATTGCAGCTTTAGCTGAATCTTTAAGAGAAAATGGCATTAAGCTATAACCCAAAGGAGGATCGATGGAAAAATATAATAGAGAAGAATTTGAAGAAGTAATCGTCGATATTGGCAGGGTTACTAAAGTTGTTAAAGGTGGTAGAAGATTTAGATTTACTGCTTTAGTTATAGTAGGAAATCGTAAAGGTTTAGTAGGTGTAGGCTATGGAAAAGCTAAAGAAGTTCCTGATGCTATTCGCAAAGCTGTTGATGATGCCTTTAAAAATATGGTTGAAGTAAAAACTAAAGGTTCTACTATCGCTCACGATGTTGAAGTTAAATATAATGCAAGTAGAATTTTACTTAGACCAGCAAGCGAAGGAACGGGAGTTATAGCAGGTGGTTCAACACGTCCTATTGTGGAACTTGCGGGTATTAAGGATATTTTAACTAAATCTTTAGGTTCAAATAATTCAGCTAATGTGGTTCGTGCTACAATCAAAGCTTTAACAATGTTAAAAGGATAAGAAGATGAATTTAACAAAAGCAGCGGGTTCAACGCATAAAACTAAAAGAATTGGCCGTGGTCAAGGCTCTGGTATGGGTAAGACTGCCACCAAAGGAGGAAAAGGCCAAACTGCAAGAAAAGGTTATAATGAAAAAAGAGGTTTTGAGGGAGGACAACAACCACTTCAAAGAAGATTACCAAAAGTAGGTTTTACTTCTAGAGTGGAAAAACCTTATGTAATTAATGTTGAAAAAATTGTAGCTATTAAAGAATTAAGCGAAATTAGCTTTGAAAGCATTAAAAGCATACATAAAATTTCAAAAGCTGTTAAAAAAATAAAATTAATTGGAAAAAGTGCTAAAGATTTAGCCTCTAAAATTAAAGATCAAAATATAAGTATTAGTGGAATAAAATAATGAATAAAGCATTGACGAATAAAATTTTAATTACCTTAGCGTTTTTATTCGCCTATAGGGTTTTAGCTTATGTGGCTGTTCCTGGCGTCAATGCTGATGTAATTGCAGAATTTTTTAATAATAATCAAAATAATGCCTTAGGTTTGTTTAATGTTTTTAGCGGAGGAGCAGCTGAGCGATTTTCTATTATTTCTTTAGGGATTATGCCTTATATTACAGCTTCTATTATTATGGAACTTTTAGCTGCCACCTTTCCAAATATTGGAAAAATGAAAAAAGAACGTGATGGTATGCAAAAATATATGCAGATTATCCGTTATGCAACTATTTTTATAACTTTAGTTCAAAGTGTGGGTGTGGCTATAGGTTTGCAAAGTTTACACGGACGCGGAGGCGTTAATGCCATTATATTAGAGGATACAAATACCTTTATAGCTCTTTGTGCTATTTCTATGCTTGCAGGAACTATGCTTTTGATGTGGATAGGAGAGCAAATTACACAAAAAGGTGTTGGTAATGGTATTTCTTTGATTATTTTTGCTGGAATTGTTTCAGCTATTCCAAGAGCTATAGAAAATACTGTGGGTCAAATTAATTCAGGGGAAATGAATTTTTTAAGTGCATTTGTTATCTTTGTTTTGATACTTTTAACTATAGGTATTATAATTTATGTAGAATTAGGAGAGCGTCGTATTCCAATTTCTTATTCGCGTAAAGTTGTAATGCAAAATCAAAATAAACGTATTATGAACTATATTCCTATTAAATTAAATTTAAGCGGTGTTATACCTCCTATTTTTGCAAGTGCGATTTTAATGTTTCCAGCTACAATTTTACAATCAAGTACCAATTCTTATTTACAAGCTATTAATGATTTTTTAAATCCAAATGGTTATATATTTCATATTCTAACATTCTTTTTTGTTATTTTCTTTGCTTATTTTTATTCTTCTATAGTGTTTAATTCTAAAGATATAGCAGAAAATCTTAAAAAGCAAGGAGGGTTTATACCAGGAATTAGACCTGGAGAAGGAACGGCAAATTATTTAAATGAAATTGCATCAAGACTTACTTTATCAGGTTCTATTTATCTTGGGCTTATAGCTACTTTACCTTGGGTTTTAGTTAAATTTATGGGAGTACCTTTTAATTTTGGAGGTACTTCTGTTTTAATTGTTGTTCAAGTTGCCCTTGATACAATGAGAAAAATTGAAGCTCAAATTTATATGAGCAAATACCAAACTCTTAGCGCAGTAGGTTTATAGACAAAGGAATTTTTCTTTGTCTATAATTTATCAAAAATATTTAGCAATCTTTATCTTGCACAATACTTGATAAAATTATTTTTTATTATTTGATCAATTATTTTTATAAGCCTTAATGCTTTTTAGTTTATATAAGCTTAAAACTTTTACGATGAAGTCTGCAAGGTCCAAATTTTTGAATCAATTCTTTATGCTTTTTTGTGCCATAAGCTTTATTTTTTTCAAAATTATAATAAGAAAATTCTTTAGCCAAAAAATTCATCACCTTATCTTTACTGACTTTTGAAAGTATGCTAGCTGCACTTACTTGAGGAATTTTAGAATCAGCTTTTATAAGAGTTCTTATACCATTTATACCATAATTTGTATTGCCATCGTATAAAAAGTCACTATCTTCGTTAAAGTGTTTTTTTATAAGCATTAGACCTATTTTTAGACAAGAGCTAAGCCCTAGAGTATCAATTTGTTCTGATGAAAAGCTAAGTATTAGATAGTTTGAATTTTTAATGATTTGCGTATAAAGTTCTTCTCTCTTTTTTTCGCTTAGTCTTTTAGAATCACAAAGTCCTTTTATATTTTTGTGAAGTTTACAAGCTGATAAAAACATAGGACCAGCTAGAGCTCCACGTCCTGCTTCATCTATACCTATTAAATTATTGCTTATTGTAAGTTCATCTTCTTTAAATAAATTCATAAAAATATTGTAGTGAATTTTATATTTTATTTTCTTTAGTGTTAAAATTAAAAATTGATTATGAATTTTTATATTTTTTAATTCTATGAGATTAAAATCTGTTTATGGAATTTTAAGTAAAAATAGTATTAATTTTTAGTTTTTAAAATTAATTTTTGTAAATTATAAAGCATTATAAGCACTAAATTAAAAAGTTTAAAACCCTAAAATAGGGTTTTAATTATTCAACGCTAATAGAATCTTTAATATTTGTAAATATTTTTTCACTAATACCATTTACTTTTTTAATATCTTCTATGCTTGTAAAATTTTGATCTTTTCTATAGGTTATAATAGCTTTAGCTCTTGATTCACCTATACCATTAAGAGTTTTTAATTCTTCGATATTTGCTGTATTAATATTAATTTTGGCAAATAATGCATTTAAAAGAATAAAAAATAAAAATCCAATCTTTTTCATTTTTTTATCCTAAAAATTCTCTTTTAAAATATTCTTTTGGAGCTCTGCATAAAGGACAAGTAGCAGGAGCTTTTTTACCACGATGAATATGACCACAAACCTCACAAACCCAAAGTTCTTCTACTTCGCTATTAAAAAATTCTTCTTCTTCTAGCATTTTTTTAAGAGCTAAATATTCTCTTTCATGTTCGATTTCTACTTTTCCAATAGCTGTAAACAATCTTGCTATTGCTTTTTTGCCTTCATCTTCTGCAATTTTTGCAAAATTTGGATACATAATACTATGTTCATAATTTTCGCCTTCTGCAGCGCTAATTAAATTTTTTGTTGTAACTTCTAAAGGCTTTCCATCAACGATTTCGTGATAAGCTTTAAATTCAGCTCTTGCATGCCATTTTTCATTTTCAGCCGCTTCTCTAAAATGTTTTGCTATTGCGTGCCAACCTTCTTCTTGTGCTATATCTGCAAATAAATCATATTTATTTCTAGCCATTGATTCGCCTGCAAATGCTTTCATTAAATTAACCGCAGTTAAATCTTTTGTTATGCATTGCATTTCTTCATTACAACAAACTAATTTACCACCACCAACATTTTGAACTTCAACTTCATTGCCACATTTATTGCATTTGTAAGTTTCATATTGTCTCATTGTTTGTCCTTCGTTTATATAGTGTTAAACTTTATGATTTTATAACAAAAAAATTCTTTTGTCAATTAATAATTTTTATTACTTATTAATTTATTTATAATATTTTTATTATAAAATATTAATTTTTAATTTTAAAAATATTTAATTTTAAAATTAATATTATATAAAAAATTTAATTTTATTATTTAAGAAAGAGGTTATTTTTATAATGAAAAAGCTGATATTTTTAGTTTTTATTTCAATTCTTTATGCAGATGATATGATAACTCCTATATCTAAAGTCTCTTACAATAAAGAAAAGGCTATTTTGGGAAAGAAGCTTTATAATGATACAAGTTTATCAAAAGATGGAACAGTATCTTGTAATACTTGCCATAGAATTGATAATTTTGGAGTTGATAATAAAGAATTTTCAACTGGAGTGAAAGGGCAACTTGATAAACCTTTTAATACTCCTACTACTTTTAACTCGGTATTTAATTTTGTTCAGTTTTGGAATGGTAGAGCCAAAGATTTAAAAGAACAAGCTAAAGTACCATTTTTTAATCCTATAGAAATGGGTTTAGAATCAGAAGAAGAACTAATTCAGAAAATTAATACCAATACTTTATATGTTGATGATTTTAAAAAAATTTATGGCAAGGTTAATATAGATAATATAATGGATGCTATAGCAGAATTTGAAAAAACATTAATTACTTTAAATTCACCTTTTGATAGATATTTACAAGGTGATAGTACTGCTATATCACAAAAAGCAAAAAGAGGATATGAAGCCTTTAAAAATAATGGTTGTATAGCTTGTCATCAAGGAATAAATATTGGAGGTAATATGTATCAAAAAATTGGAATTTTTGAAGAATATCCTAATCAAGAAGTTTTAGGAAGGTATGAAATAACTAAAAATCCTGAAGATAAAATGGTTTTTAAAGTTCCAAGTTTAAGAAATGTTGCAAAAACAGCTCCTTATTATCATGATGGGTCTATTCCAACTTTAGATGCTTGTGTTCAATTTATGGCTTATTATCAACTTGGTAAATTTTTAGATCAAGAAACTGTTGATGAGATTGTAGCTTTTTTAGAAAGTTTAACAGGAGAATATAATGATCAAGTCAAATAAAAGTTTTTTCTTGTATCAATTTGTTTGCTTAGCTGTAATTGTTTTTGTTTTTGTTTTGGCATTATTGTTTTTTATTTTTAGTAATCATTTGAATTCTAAGAGAAATGAGCAAGTTGCAAATTTATTAAATAAATTAGAAATTTTAGATTCTAGGATTGATCAAATTTTTGAAAAGAGATTTAATTTTGTTAATTATGATTCAAGCGTAAGCTTGGTTAAAGAATTTGAAGATTCTTTAACCAAGCTTCGTAATTTCTCAATAGATGTTTCAGAAATTGATAATATTTTTAAAACTAAAGTAGAGCAATTAGAAAAATTTAAATCAGCAAATTCTATCGCAATTAATTCAAAAATTTATCTTTATGAATTAAATAAAAATATATTAACAGAATATTTAAACAATCAATTAACAGAGTATCCTAAAATACCTGAAGTTCTTAAAAATACAAATGAAATTTTAACAGTTTTAGCAACGCAAAGCATTTTAGAAAAAACCACTTTAGATATTCTTAGAAAATATATCAATAATTTAAAAAATATAAATATAAAAAATGAAGAGCTTAGTTTATTTTTAAAACATTTTCAAATGATTGTCGATCAAATTTATATTATGCAAGTAAATTCTTCAATGTATTTAGATAATACCTTGGAGACAAAAATTATTGATTTTAAAAATATGACTAATAAAAAATTAGCAACAAAAATGCTTAATAATCTTTATTTTGCTTTAGCTATAGTTTGTATCACTATTGTTTTATTGGGATTATTTATATTAATAACACTTAAAAAAGTTGTTATTCCTATTTCTATTTTAGAAAAGTTAAGTGCTAATCTTGCTGGAAATGAGGCAAATTTAAAAGCAAGATTAAATATTAACCCAAAAAGTGAATTGGGAAAAAGTGCAGGTTATATTAATACTTTTATTTCTACTGTTGAAAATTCCGTTCTTGAGGCAATTCATAGTGCAGAAATGTCTTATAAGAATTCAAAATTACTTAAAAATAATGTAAGTTTATTAGAAGAGAGTTCAAATTCTCAAAATGAACAAATTAAAAGTGTAAGAGGTATCACAAAAGCTCTAGATAGTCATATAGATTTAGCCCATAATCTTGCCCAAGAAAGTATTAATAATATGCAAGATATGAGTATATTAATGAATAAAGTAGAATCAACTTTATCAGATCTTGTAGGTTTGATAAATGAAAGCAATGAGAAAGAACAAAATATTGTTAAAAATATGGATTATTTAACTCAAACTGCTGATAATATTATTTCTATTACAAGCTCCATAAGGGATATTGCAGATCAAACCAATCTTTTGGCTTTAAATGCTGCCATTGAAGCTGCTCGTGCAGGAGAGCACGGAAAAGGTTTTGCTGTTGTGGCTGATGAGGTAAGGCAGTTGGCTGATAAAACAAGTAAATCTTTGGTTGATATTAATACAACTGTTCAAATGATAGTGCAACAAATTAATGATAATAAATCTTTAATGGATACTATTCATGATTCTATGAAAGAAACTTCTCTTAAAACAAATGATTTGCAAAAAGAACTTGTAAATTCCATGTATAAATTAGAATCAAGTAAGCAATCAGCTCAAACAATGAAGGATAAAAGCGTTGAAATAAAAGATAAAATGTTAAATTTAGGGGGTAATATTGATAAGGTAAGCGAACTTGCTAACTCGGTTAAAGAACTTTCAATGGAAATAAATACTATTTCAGAGGATGTATTAGAAGGCGCTTCAAAGCTTTCTGAAAAATTAGGAAGTTTTAAGTAATTGATAATAAAATATTTAATTTTTTTAATAAGGAGGCGTTATGGAGTTTTTAGAGCTTTTATTGGTATTGATTGCTTTAATCTTAATGATTAAAAAACCAGAAAAAGAAAAACTTGCTTTTACTTTGGTAATAATAGCTTGGTTAATGATGGTTTTTTTCTATGTTGGTCACAAAACTGGTGCACTTTTAACTATAATGAATTTATAAAGAAAGGGCTAAAATGAACGAGATTAATAAAACAAAAAATTTTTATACTTTAATGTGTTTAGCGGGTTTTTTAATCATACTGTTGCCCGTTGGAATTGCGAATATGGTTTTTGGCTATATATTGGGTGATAGTCCTTGTACTCTTTGCTGGGGTCAAAGAGAAGCTATGATTTTTATAGGAGTAATAGCCCTTTTTATAGTCCGTTATGGTATAAAAGGAAAATATTTAGCTGCTCTTTTAATTATGACTGCTATTGGTCTTTATCAGTCCTTTGCTCACTATGGAAATCACGCTCATCGCGATTTAGATCAAGGTTTTGGATTAGCTGTTTTTGGAATTCATACATATTTTTGGGCTGAAGTTGTATTTTGGGCTGTTGTATTATTATTAGGTGTAATTTTTGCTTTTGCTCCTAAATTTAGTGCTTTTGAAAAAGAATTAAATGGAGAACAATTTAGAAGATTTACTAAATTTAGTTTTACTGCTGTATTAATTAGTGCTTTAATTATAGCTTCAAATGTTTTTCAAGCTTTTGTAAGTACCGGAATTCCTCCATATGTGGGACAAGGAGATCCAGTAAGATTTACCTTAAATCCAAAATATGTTATTTGGAGCACAGAAGGCTGGAATGGCTTATGGCAAAATATATCTTTTTTAGGAAAACGTGATGTTAAGGCACCTGATTATGCTTTTGCTCCTGCAAGTGAAAAATTAGGGATTAAATTTGATAATAACATTAATAATTCTCCATTTGCTAAGATTGATAATGAATTAAGTATTGCAAAAGAAGAAACTATATCATTTTATAAGCCTATAAATACGCTTGATTATATTAATAATGAATTTATAGCAAGTTCTAAATGGGATGTTGCTTTTCTTGATGATAATTTTAAAATCAAAGAAAGTTTCGAACTAGATCCTTATTTTTCAGCTACTATTGATCCTATCATAGGAATTATTCCTTATATGAATGATAAATTTATTCTTATGGGTTCAAATAAATCATTTTTAAGATTTAAGAAAAATCCTAATGCTGATGATGCTTTGCAATATGCTGATTTTATAAAAGGTTCAAACAATTTTGAAGGTCAAGGAAAAGGTTTAGGTCGCGGAAGATTGGATACTGTAAGATCTAAATTTAATCATGTATTAAGTATGACCGCGGATAATAATTATTTTTATCTTGCAACAACTCCAAACAATAAAGATGCAAAAACTTTTGTTATTTCTAAATTTTCTTTAAAAGATTGTGTATTGTCTGGAGAATTTACACCTAAAGCTGAGCTCAAGGAAGGAAAAACTTTAGGAGATCTTTATATAACTTCAATGACTTATAAAGATGGTTTGATTTATGCATTAAGTAAAAATCATAATGTTATTGCAGTGATTGATCCGGAAAAAGAAGAAGTGATAAAAGTTATTTCTTATCCACAAGTTATTACAAATGCAAGAAGTATTTTCTTTAAAGATGGATCAATAAATATTCTATCTTATCAGAATAACGAAAATAAACTTTATGTTTTAAATTAATGATAAACCCTAGTTTTCTAGGGTTTATTTTTTAGTTTTAATTTTATTAATTTATAGCCAAAATCATCAATATATTCATTAAAGCCTTCAAAGCCCATTTTTTTATAAAATTTTATAGCATTTAAATTTTCTTTATTAACTTCAACTTTTTGTATATTAAAATCATTTAGAACTTTTTTTATAAGCTTTTCTCCGTATTTTTGACGAAAATATTGAGGATCAATAAAAAGCATTTTTATAATATCCTTATAAAATCCCAAAAAGCCCACTAAGTTGTTGTTTTTATAATAAAATAAAAATTGAAGTTTTTCTAGTCCATTATTTTTTAGATAGTCTTTTATGATATTGAAATTTTTTTTATCTAAAAAGTGATGAGTAGCTAAAACGCTTTTTTCCCAAATATTAAGTAAAGATTTTTTTTCATTTTCATTTAGTTTTTTTAAATATTTTATTTTGTTTGAATAAGGAATTTTATCTTCTAGATCGGCTTGATTAAATCCTTTTAAGCGAAGCAGACAACTATCACATTCACCACAAGCTTCATTTTCATTTTCATAACAAGACCAAGTAAGTTCTAAAGGGATATTTTTTTTTAAAGCCAAAGAAACAATTTGCTCTTTTTTTAGATTGATTAATGGGGTTATGATTTCAACTTTATAATTTTTGCTTGTTCCTTCATTAATAAATTCTTTTGTTTTTTTTATAAATTGAGCTGTGCAGTCTGGATATCCGCTACCATCTTCTTCGACTACTCCTATAAAAATAGCTTCGCATTTTTCTTTTTCTGCCAAAGAGCCTGCTATGCTTAAAAAAATTCCATTTCTAAATGGCACATAGGTAATAGGTGGTGTATCGTTTGAGTGAAGTTCATTTTTTGGTATAGGTAAATTTGTATTTGTTAAAGCATTTCCTCCTATTTCTTTTATAAAAGAAGTATCTAAAATATAAGATTTTTCTACTCCTAGGTTTTTACAAATTTGTTTAAAACATTCTCTTTCTTTATTTTGTGTGCGTTGATTATAATCAAAGTGCAAAGCTATTATTTTAAAACCTTGTTCTTTTGCCAAATAAGCACACGTAGTGCTATCCATTCCTCCGCTTATAATGCAAAGTGCTTTTTTGCTCATTTTTGTCCTTAATATTATAAAATTTTTATCATAATTTTTAAATATAAATTTTATAATATTTAAGGATCAAAGTAAAATAATAAAAATAAAAAAAGGTATTTTTATGCTTGTAAGTAGAATTTATAAAATCGCCTCTTGTAATGATAATGAGCTTAATATTGCAAGAGAGTCATTGTTAAAATTTAGGCTTACTTATAATGATAATAAAAAAATAGAAGCCTTGCTTTTTATTATAGCAGGTGGGGCAGAAGATATGAATTCTTATGTTTATGTAGAGGATTATGCAGCAAGAAATTATAATGTTGCTACTATAAATGTTAATTATCACTGCATTGGAAATAGATCTCATTTAGGAGCTAGTTTTTGTATTGATGAGCTAGATAAATTTATCTTAAAATCAAGTCTTAAAGCTATAAATTTAGATTTTGATACAAGTTCTATTAATTCTTATGAAAGTTTAAATCATTCTTTTTTGCGTTTAGATTACTTGTTATCTTATTTAAAAAGTAAAAACTATATTTCGCAAGATTATCGTTTACCAGCTCATGTGAGTTTTGATCCGCAAGAAAAGAGTATCAAAACTTTGGAATTATGCAAGCACAAGATTTATTAAATGTTTTACTTTTTATTAGAAAAAATTCTCCTTTTGATACTTATACAGGGGGGGGGATTAAGAGTATAATGCTAGGAAATTCTTATGGAGGATATTTGGCAAATTTGGTAGCTAAAATTTCGCCTTGGAATGTAAATGCTATTATAGATAATTCATCTTTTGTGAATTTTTCAAATTATATTTGGCGTTTGATAGGTTTTGGAAAAGAACTTGATTTCACTAAATTTCACAGTATTATGATAAAACTTTATTTAAAAATATTACTCTTTATTTAAGCGATAAAACTTTTTGGACAAGTAACAAAGAAAGCAAAAATTACTTTTCCATTGCTAGAAAACTGATAAGAGAACCTTTGAATAAAGATCATATAAAAATTCAATCTAAATGTTTTAAAACAAAATATATTTCTTATCATAGTGTTTTTGATGAGCGTGTTTCTTATAAAGATAAAAAAGAATTTTATGACCTTTTAAGACAAAATGGTTTTGATGCTACTCTTCATAGTGTGGATAAAATTGATTCTAAATTTATTAAAAATTTAAAGCACGGTATGGGCATTTCTACAAAATTGCTTATTAAAAAAGAATTACCTTCACTCTTGCTTGAATTTAAAAAGCAAAAATATATAAATGATAAAAAACAAATTACTTATTTAAGCGATGATTTATCTTATACTTTCAAAGAAGAAAATGATAAAATCATCTTAAAAATTATAAAGGATATAAATGATTAGCATAAATTTAATAGAACATATTTTTAAAGCTGCATCAATTAGCAGATGGAATGATTATCCAAGAATGACAAATTTGGTTGAGCTTGATAAACAAGCGCATAAATTTATTATTGCTTATTTTATTGCTAAAATGGAGCAAAATGTTAATATGAGAGTTATTATCGAGGGTGGAATATTTGAATTTTTAAGTCGTGTTGTTGTAACTGATATACGTCCAGATGTTTATCACGAGATATTAAGGCAAAAAAAAGATGAGATTAATAAATGGGTATTGAGCAAAGTAGAACCTATGATAGGTCATATTGAAAATGGAGAATTTTTAAAACGTTTTGAAGAATATTTAAAAGCTAATACTTATGCTAAAGAAAAATTGATTTTAAAAGCAGCATCTTATTTTGCAACAAAGTGGGAATTTAATATAGTTTATCAAACATCATCTTTTTTAAATGATATAGAAGAAATTAAAAGTAAAGTTGAAGAAGAATTAGAAGATTATTATGAGCTTATAGGTGTTAGAAAAATTGCCTTAAATCAAAAAATTGCCAAAATTATTGAGTTAAGCGGAAGACTTCGTTTCCAAAAACGCTGGGCTCAAACACCTAGAATTCCAGAAACTGCTGTTTTAGGACATATGCTAGTAGTAGCTATTTTGGGATATTTTTATTCTTTAGAAATAAAAGCTTGTGATAAAAGACTTGAAAATAATTTTTATTGTGCTTTATTTCACGATTTGCCCGAAAGTTTAACTAGAGATATTATAAGTCCTGTTAAATACGGCGTAGATGGGCTTCATACTATTATTAATGATTATGAAATGAAACTTATAAATGAAAGAATTTTACCTTTAATTCCTGAAAATTTAAGAGCTGAATTTGCGTATATTTTAGGAATAAGAGAAGGAAGAGAAAATGAGGGAGTTTTTGTAAAAAATGAATTTGAAAACCGCACCTATAAAAATAAAGTAGTAGAGCTTTGTAGTGGAAGTTTAGCTTCTTTTAATCAAAATGAATTTGGAGCTATTGATGGTAAAGCTTTAAAGCATTGTGACAAATTAGCAGCTTTCATTGAAGCTGGCCTTTCCATTAGTTATGGAGTGCGATCAAAAGAATTAGAAGATGGATTTAAAGATATGTTTAATTTTTTTGAACAAAATAAAACTATAGATGGGGTAAATTTTTTAACAATTTGTGAAGAATTTAAAAAATATTTTAGCTTAAATATTTAAACCATTAAAATTTTTTTAAATTAAAATTTAATATATTTTAAATAAAAATATATTAAATTATTAGAAATTTATTGAGGAGGTAAAAAATGAAAACCAATGATTGTCAAAAACATATTGTTTTGTCTTTTTTTATAGGAATTTTAGCTGGAGTATTTGGTGCTATTGTTAAGTGGGGTTGGGAAGTTCCTTTTCCTCCTAGAAATCCAAATTTTCCTTGGCCATTGGATTCTTTAGAGAGAACTACTCCTCCTAAAATTTTTTTAGAACAGCTTGGTTTGCCAACAGATTTAACTTATATTTTTTCTGGAATAGAATTGCCTCTTTCAATTTTTATTGTTCACGTAGGATTTTCTATTGTATTTGCTGTAGCTTATTGTATGATAGCAGAGTATTATCCTCGCATTAAAATGTGGCAAGGTGCTGTTTTTGGATTTTTTGTTTATCTTTTTGCTCATGTTATGGTTATGCCTTTAATAGCAGAAGTTCCGCCACTTTCGCAAATTCCTTTAGATGAGCATATTTCTGAATTATTTGGTCATATAGTTTGGCTTTGGGGTATAGAAATAGTTCGTAGGGATATTAGAAATCGTATTACCAAGGAAATAGAATAAAACCTTTTCCCAGGTGGCTGCGGCACATATTAAATTTAAGTGCTCTGCTGTATTCCTACCCTGAAGCGATGTTTAAAAAAAATATTGCACAGGTCTGAAAAAAGGCTCGTGCATTATATCATAATATACTTAAAAAGTCTTTAGTTGCAAAATAGACCGATTTTAATAAATAAATTATGATATTTTATATATAATATTTAGTTTTGCAAATTATATATTTTTTTATAAAATATTCTTATAAAGAATAATTATTATAAGGAAAAATTATGAAAGTTATTAATTGGAGTAAAGATTTTAGCATTAAAAATATGCAATTAGATAAACAGCATGAGCTTATTTTTGAAATTGCTAATGTTTCAAATGATTTGGTCCAAAAAATTAAAGATAATAAAATGCAATATAAAGATGATTTAAAACAAGTTCTTGCAAAATTATTTCAATATATAAAAACTCATTTTAAAGATGAAGAAAAATTTATGGAAAGTATCGATTTTCCATTAATTGAAGAGCATAAGAAATCTCATAAAATTTTAATAGAAAAAACTAAAGATCTTTTGGCGCATTCAGATGATATTATAAAAATGTCTCATGAACTTTCTATATTAGTTAATGGTTGGATTTTAGATCATTTTGCCAATGAAGATTTGTGGATTGCTAATTTTACAAGTAAGGCTGTGCATCTTAAAGAAATTCATTATACGCTGGATCAGTATATAAAATTAAAATCAATTAGACAAGATTTAACAACTGAAAAAACTTATGATTATATTTGCAATTGTCCTTTATATATCCATACAGTTCCACAAACAATACATGAAGAGCTTGTTAGTAGGGAAAGTGATTTAAAGTGTAGCAAATGTGGTCAAATCTTAGTGCATTTAGATAATTTTGATTTAAATCAAAATTCTGAAGAATTAAATTATATTTTTGAAAACATATTAAAAGAACAAGATTTTATAAATATTAAAAATGATGATATTGGTAACATCATGGGGGGGGGTATAGATGAATTTTCAAATAAAAACTTTGGAAACATTCAATCCTTTTGAAAGCTTAAAATATGAACAATCATTTACAAAAGAACCCCTTGATTTTAGAATTCTTGACTTTAAACTTTTATGCTCGAGTATAAAACCAGCAAAAACAAAAATTTATGAAAGAAAAGATTTTGATTTATTTTATGCCGATGATTTTTTTGTAAAAAATTATGACACTATGGTGCAAAAATTTCTAATAGAAATTTATCCCAAAAAACGAAAAGATACTTTTACAATTAAGCTTAAAACTAATACTGATTTTACCTATTTAAAAGCTTGTGTTAATTTTGCAGATAATTTTAAATATTATTCGCATTTAAAATTTGATATTTTGCAAAGTATTTACAAGGCAATGATTAAACAGAAATTTTTAATCTTAAGGTTTGATAAAAATTTGTTTGAAAAGATTGATAATTTTAATTTATTAATGCAAGAAAATCCATCCATTAAAGAAATGGAATTTGAGATTGCTAAAGGAGTTGATAAAATTGAGCATAAAAGTGATGAAGTTATTTATCATAGAGATGTCAATGAGGCGTGTTTTAGCGAAAATGTTAGTTATGATGAAGGAAGATATTGCAAACCTATTAAAGAAAATGAATTACTTTTTGAGTATGTTTATAGAATTCAAGGAAAAGAAGGGCGCAATTTAAAAGGAGAAATTTTAAATATAAATCCTGTTGTCTTTTTAGATAATCCCTTTGTTATAAAAGATGAAAGTATTTATGTAGAGGAGCTAGAAGATAGGATTAAATATTTTAGCGCAAATTATGGATTTTTAAATAAGGATCGTATAGGATATAGTGTTGCAAATAATTTAAAAGTATCACAAATAGGATTAAAAACAACAGGATCTATTAAAACAAATGTTGATGAAAATATAAATTTAGAAATTACTAATTTTGATATAAGTGATGATGCAATTAAGTCAGGTATTGTAAGTGTAAAAGCTTCTGATATAAAAGTAAATGGTAGTATTGGAGCAACAAAGCTTCAAGGAAGAAATATCTACATAAAAGGTTTAACTCATGCAAAAAGTGAAATTTTTGCACAAGATGCTTTTATTCTAACGCATAAGGGAAGATTAGAAGCAGATACTGTATATATAAAAAATTTAGAAAATGGAACTGTTATAGCTAAGAATGTTTTTGTTGAAAATTGCATAGGTGCGAAAATAGAGGCTGAAAATATTTATATTTGTAATTTATTAACAGATAATGTTTTATATCCTAAGAAAAATTTAATTGTTACAAATGTTTTAAAATTTAAAAATAATATCCATATTTCGCCTATATTATCTATAGAGAATAATATGACCATAGAATATGAAAATATTAAAAAATTAAGTCTTAAAATTAAAAATAAACTTAATGAAACGATAGGTAAAATGCAAAATTATTATGATTATTTAATCAAAAATCAAGCTAAAATTATCAAACTTCAAAAAAAAGAAAATTCCAATACCATAGAAGCGAAATTTTTGGATCTTTATCATGATATTATAGAAAAATATAATCAATTTAGTGTTATATATAAAAAATTAATAAAATTAAAGCATCAGATTGATGTTAAGTTAAATTTTTTTGATGAAATGGTTTATAATGTAAAAATTTATATAAGAACTGAAAATATAGGTGAAGATAATTTTTTAAAATTTTATCCAAAGATTAATACCAATTTTGAATTAAAACATAATATCAATATAAAAGATTGTGGAAAAGTTTTTTACCTTGAAAAGGGGAAACAAATAGATTATATTAAATCAAGTTATTCTTATAATGAAAGTGAAATTGAAGAGATTAAAGAGCTTTTCGAACAAATAGAAAAAGATAATCTTTGATTATCTTTTCATATTAATAGCTTTTTGAATCATTTGATCGCTTGTTGTAATACTTTTTGAACTTGCATCAAAAGCTTTTTGCATTACAATAAGATTTGAAAGTTCTACACTTAAATCTACATTAGATTGCTCTAGATATCCTCCTTTAAATTTAGCCGTATTAACTATTTCTCCATTTTTCATTATAAAAGTAGGATCTCCGCTATTTGCAGTAGCTGCAAAAATATTGTCTCCTATTGCTGCTAAACCTTGTTCATTTATGAAGTTATAAAGAGCAAGTTTTCCAACTATACCATTTTTGCCATTGCTAAATTGTGCAATTATGCTTCCATCATCAGATATACTGTATTGTTCAAAGAATCCTTCTGCTACACCATCTTGTTGTGTAACTATATTTTTTTCAACCCCTTCTTTTATATAAATTCCACTATAACCTGAACCTGGCTTATTAGGATCATATGGGGTTCCTAGATCTATATTAATAGTTCCACCATTTGGATTTGCAATGCTTGTGATATTGTTTTGAAGCAAAGCTCCATTTTTATCAAAAACCATATTTCCTTCAGTTGGATTACCTATGGCTTTGCCATTAGAGTCATAAATTTGTGCAATAGCTTTATATTGTATATTATCACCTTCTTGTGGTAGAACTCTTTCGAGTGTAACCCTTAAAGTACTTTTGCTTCCATCTGCATTGTAAATAGGAGACTCCAAAATATCTTTATTAGCTTTTTGTTGTTCTGTAGCAATTTGAGCTGTATCAAGTTTTATGCTATTTTCATCTAGACCTTTTAGATCAAGTTCATTGCTTGTAAAATTTAAATTTTCATCTAAAGTTGCTTCAAAACTTGTCTTAACTCCATTATCATCTGTAAAATTTAAAATAATTCTATCACCTGCTTTAGCGCTATATACATCTTCTTTGCTAACGTTTCCGCTAACTATGTATTTTCCATCTTCAGTTTTTGTAATATTAAATTTACTAGGATCAAGATCTATTTTAACCACCTCTGTTGTTGTATTGGTGTTTAAACTTCCACTCCATTTTACATTTTGAGTTACTTGAGGAGGTAGATACATATTTACAGGAACCTTAATAGCTCCTTGGGAAGTTGTTGTTCCTAAAGCAAAAGAATTGTTTGAGTTAATTGTAAAACCGCTATTTACAGGAGAGCCTGTATCAAGATAATCCCCCATAAGTCCAGCAACTCTATCGCTGTAGTTAATGTCAGTAAAGGCAGGATTCATCGTCCCTAAAACATAATTTCCATAAGAATCTACAAGATAACCATTCGCATCTCTTCTAAAAGATCCATTTCTTGTATAATAAGCTCCTCCATCTGATCCTAAGACCCCAAAAAAACCTTTTCCTTGTAAAGCTACATCAAATTCTCCATCACTTGCAACAGGTGAACCTTGAGAAAAATCTAATTTTGATGAAGCTGAAGTTGATCCATATCCACTTTGACCAGGATTTGTAGATTGAGATACAACGGTTTGATAAAAGACATCTTTAAATTCTGCGTTTGAATTTTTAAAACCTATGGTATTAACATTAGCTATATTATTAGCTGAAATGTCTATACCAAAGCTATTTGACTTTACTCCAGAAATTCCATTGTAAAATGCATTCATCATAGTTTATGCCTTTTCTTCTTTATCACTATCTCCTGTATCCCCAGTATCTCCTGTATCAGAAGAATCTCCATTTGAGCTCGAGCTATCTCCCACTGTAGATGAGGATGAGCCAAGTTTATAGTCGCTAATTTCACCAATATCATCAAAGCTTACATATTGACCACCCATTTTTGCATAAGCAACCCCGTCAACAAATTTAATACCCTCTATAGGATAGGTTCCATAGTTTGCAGTAATTTTTTCACCATTTTTATTATTATAAACTACTTTTACACTATACTCTCCATCTCCAGCATAAACGCCATCATTGTCTCTACCAGGCCATTCTAAAGTAAATAAACCTTTTGAAACTTCTTTTCCTTCGTTACTTTTTTCTGAGAATATTAATTTATTATTTTTATCATAAACCTCTAAAGTAATTCCTTTATCATCAGAATCTTCAGGGAGATACATTTTAAGTGCAATAACTTCATCAGCACCAGTTAATTTAATAGTATTTGCATTAACTGTGGCCATTTTTCCTATAGCTCCAACTGCTGCAGTGCTCATACTTGTGCTAAAAGAATTAGAAAGTTTTTCCATAGTTTCAACCATTTTTTGCATAGTGGTATTAGTATTTTGTTGCATTTCAAGTGCACTAAGCTGTGAAGTTTGGGTAAGCATTTTGTCACTATCCATAGGATCTGTTGGATCTTGATGTTGAAGTTCTATTAAAAGAAGTTTTAAAAATGCATCTTTATCTAAAGTAGCATTTGGATTACTTACCACACCAGAACTACTACTACTCGTGCTAGATGAACTATCTGCTCTAGTTGTTTTATTAATTTCGCTGGTGCTGGCAGTATTTGTCCAGTTAAGGTTGCTATTCCAAGTTGTTGTGGCCATTATCAAATCCTTTTTTTGTTAAGTTTTTTTAATTAAAAGCAAAAAGTATTCCAACTTAGAAATATTTTGCTAAAACAAGCTCTAAATTAACTTTTTCACTTTCATTTTGCCCATCTAAAGTATCTTTAAAGCCATATCCGCTACGATTTTTTCCTTGATCTTGATTTTGCTCTCTTTTTCCTTGATCGCTAAAATTCATTTCAAGTCCAGTAAATCCCATATTTACAAGGGAATTTTTAAATTCAGCTTGATTTTGTATAAAAAGATTCATAGTATTAGTATTGGAATTAAAATTAATATGTAAATTATTTCCTCTTTGAACTAATGTAACTTCAACCTCTCCTAAATTAGATGGATTAAGAGTGATGTTAATTTTTGTAATAGGTGCTTTATATTGTTCTATGGCTTCTTTTAGGTCATTTGAAAAATATTGTAAAGTTTCTTTTACGCTTATAGAATTTCTAGTTTGATTATGATTTATTCTGCTTAACTCTTTGATTAAAGAATTTAAATCTTCAGAATTTTTTTCTATGGTCTTTTCTTCTTTATTTTGATTGTTTGAATTTTGATTGAAATCTTTATTTTGATTATTATCAAAAGTAGAGTTATTGTTTTTATTTGATTCTTTTAAAATTTTATCTATATTTTCTAAATTAATTTTTTGTTCAAAATTAGTTTGTTTCAAGTCTTTATGATTTTCTTGTTTATTGTTAAATTCTTTCTGATTTAAATTAACAATTTGAGAGCTTTTTATTGTCTCATTTTTGTTAAAGTTGCTATTTTTTATTGTTTCTTCTTGTTTAATAATTTGTTCTTTTTTTTGTGTATCATTGATTTTGCTATCTAAATTTTTATCAATATTTTTTTCAACTTCATTTTTAATATCTTTGGAAGTAAGTTGAGTTTTTTCTTGTTTGATTTCATTTTTAATATTTTTTAGTTCTTGATCATTTTCTTTTAATTTATTTTCAACTTCATTTTTAATATCTTTGGAAGTAAGTTGAGTTTTTTCTTGTTTGATTTCATTTTTAATATTTTTTAGTTCTTGATTTTGCAAAAGACTATCTTTAAAATCTTTGATTTTTATATTTGTGTTTTCATTTAGATCTAGACTATTGGTTTTTGTGTTTTCTTTTTTATCTTTAGTTAAAAGATCGAGATTTTTTAGAGTTTCAGAAAGTAAAGAATTCGCATTGTTTTCTTTGGTTTTGTTTTGAGTTAAAGATAGTTTTGTGTTGGTATTGATCTCTTTATTTTTAATAAGATGAGTGATTTTATTGTTGATAATTTCTTTAAAAACATTATCAATAGAATTTTTAAAAAAATTTGCTTTATTTAAGTTTGGAAAAGTAGCTTTTAAATCGAGCAAGCGATCTACTTTTATGTTTTTAACATTCAAGCCTAGATCTTTTGCTATATTTAAAAGTTCGCTTAAATTATTTGCTTGTTTTAAGGCATTAAAATTAGCTTCTGTTTTAACAATTTGTGTTAATTGAGAGCTTAAATTTCCAAGTTTAATATCAGTTGTATTTGCTTTTAGTTTATCAAGCATAGAAAGAATTTGCATAAAAGAAGCTGATTCAAAAATACTTATTTTATCATTTTCATCAAAAGTTCCTTGCTGAAGCTTATTTAAAGCTTCATTAACAACTTCTTTTTTACTAATTTTCATATGATCTGGTAAAAATTCATTAGTCTCTTCGATAGATTGTAATAAAGAATTTAAAAAATCTTCTCGTTGATCTTCTTTGTTGTTTTCATTTTGATTTTTTGTATCCTTAACCTCAGTATTTTTGCTTTCTTTGCTTTTATCTGTTTTATTAAAATTTGTTTTGGAATTACTTGGAGTTGGATTTAAATTTAATATATCATTTTGTGAGGTTAGGCTTGACATAATAATCCTTAATAATTTAAAAATTTATTTTTTTTAAGTACAGGAAATCTTTCCTCTAAAAAATCATTATTATGAACTTTAATCATTTTATTGCTTATTTCTACGAGAATTTGTAATAGTTCATTTAAATTATTAGCATTTTGAATTTTTATAAAATTTTCATTATTGGATAATAGTTCTGTTAATTCACCTGAAATTCTTGCCATTTTTTTATTTTTATTTGATTTTAAAATTTCTAAAAGATTTAAAATTTCTAAAAGAGTGTTATTTTTTTTACTAACAACTTTAAGATTTAATTCTTCTAAAATTTCTTGTTCTAGTGGTTTTGACATTTTAATTCCTTCAATTTTGATTTTACACTAAGATTAAAAGCAATAAGCGTTCCAAGTTTTAATTTTTAATTTTTAAGTATTTTTTATATATAATTTTCATCTTTTAATTTTGAAGCTTTGGAGAAAATTTTGGAAAATATTAGAAATATTGCGGTAATTGCTCACGTTGATCATGGCAAAACTACAATGGTTGATGAATTGCTTAAACAATCAGGAACTTTTAGTGATAGAGAACAAATTTCAGAACGCGTAATGGATAGCAATGATATTGAAAAAGAAAGAGGTATTACTATACTTTCTAAGAATACTGCTATTAATTATAAAGGCACTAAGATTAATATTATTGATACCCCAGGTCACGCTGATTTTGGCGGCGAGGTAGAGCGTGTTTTAAAGATGATCGATGGAGTCTTACTTTTAGTTGATGCACAAGAAGGAGTAATGCCTCAAACCAAATTTGTAGTTAAAAAAGCCCTATCTTTAGGACTTAAACCTATAGTAGTGATTAATAAAATTGATAAACCAGCTGCAGATCCTGAACGCGTGATTAATGAAATTTTTGATCTTTTTGTAGCTTTAGATGCAAATGATGAACAGCTTGATTTTGCCATAGTTTATGCAGCAGCAAAAAATGGTTATGCAAAGCTTGATTTAAATGATGCAAGTGATAACATGGAACCTCTTTTTAAAACAATTTTAGAACGCGTACCTGCTCCAAGTGGAAATAATGAAAATCCTTTGCAATTACAAGTTTTTACTTTGGGATATGATAATTTTGTAGGTAAAATAGGTATTGCAAGAATTTTTAATGGAAGCATAAAGAAAAATCAGAATGTAATGCTTGCTAAAGCTGATGGAAGCAAAGTAAATGGTAGAATTTCAAAGCTCATTGGTTTTATGGGCTTAGAAAAAATGGATATTGACGAAGCGCATAGTGGAGATATAGTAGCTATTGCTGGTTTTGAAACTTTAGAAGTAGGGGATAGCATTGTAGATCCAAACAATCCTATGCCTCTTGATCCTTTGCATATAGAAGAGCCAACTTTAAGTATAGTATTTTCGGTAAATGATGGACCACTGGCTGGAACTGAAGGAAAACATGTAACTTCAAATAAAATTGCAGAGCGTCTAGAAGCTGAAATGAAAACAAATATCGCTATGAAATATGAAAATAGTGGTGAGGGTAAATTTAAAGTAAGCGGTAGAGGAGAGCTTCAAATTACTATTTTAGCTGAAAATATGCGTCGTGAAGGTTTTGAGTTTTGCATGGGAAGACCCGAAGTTATAGTAAAAGTTGAAAATGGAGTTAAAACAGAGCCTTTTGAACATTTAGTTATAGATGTACCAGATGAATTTAGTGGTGCTGTGATAGAAAAGCTTGGCAAAAGAAAAGCCGAAATGAAAACTATGGTTCCAACAGGAGATGGGCAAACAAGATTAGAGTTTGAAATTCCAGCACGCGGACTTATAGGCTTTAGAAGTCAATTTTTAACAGATACTAAGGGCGAAGGGATAATGAATCATAGTTTTTTAGAATTTCGTCCTTTTAGCGGTGCAGTTGAAAAACGCAATAATGGAGCATTGATTTCTATGGAGAATGGCGTAGCTTTAGGATATTCTCTTTTTAATTTACAAGATAGAGGCGTACTTTTTATAGATCCTCAGACTAAAGTTTATACAGGTATGATTATAGGAGAGCATTCGCGTCCAAATGATTTAGATGTAAATCCAATTAAAGGAAAAAATCTTACAAATGTTAGAGCAAGTGGAAGTGATGATGCTATTAAACTTGTACCACCTAGAAAATTAAGTCTTGAAAGAGCTTTAGAATGGATAGAAGAAGATGAGCTTGTTGAGGTTACTCCGCAAAATATTCGTGTGCGCAAGCGTTATCTTGATCCAACTCAAAGAAAAAGAATGGAAAAAGCAAAATCTTAATTGTATTTTGCTTTTAGCAAAATTATAGCTTAGAATTTTAGATTTATTTTTTATTTAAAAGCTTAAAGTCAATATAAAAAAGAATTCATTACAAATTTTATAGTTATAAATTTTAAATTTCAAGGTAATAATGCAAAATTTAGAAAAGCAAAGAGTATTTCTTATAAAGCGATTGGGTATTTTAAAATTTTTAAGTATTTTAGAAGCTTTTCTTATAGGGTTTTTGTCTTTTATTTTTATTAAGGATTTACTTATAGCTTTGATTTTGGCTATTTTTACGGGAATTTTTTTCTTTCGTTTTATAAGTAAAAAGTTAAAAAAGAATCAAAAAGAATTAGAATTAAATATTTTAAAGCTATTTTTATGTCGTTTTGGAGCAAAACTAAAACAAATTGGAATAAATCAAAAAGAGTTTGAAGCTTTAGCTTTAAGTGAAAAATTAGAAGAAATCAAGAGTTTTAATACTTTTAAATTTAATGATTTTACTATTTATGATTTGCAATTTATAGATGAAAGAAAGCGTTATTTTTGTGGGATTTTAATTAAATTTTCAAAAATAAATAAAGAAATTCGTTTTGATAACGAAGAAATAATTTATAATAAACTAAAAGATAAATTTTTTAGTATTAATTTTTGTTTTGGTAAGGAAAAAAACTATTTAATTTCTACTTTAACACATCCATTTTTTATTGATTTTAATCATAGCGTAGAAGATAATTTAAAAAATTTAGAAAAAAATCTACAAATGATTAAAAATAAATTTTTAAATTAATTTTTTATTTTTAAATAAATATTTATTTTGCTAAAATGATTTTAATACAAAAAAAGGAGTTTTAGCAATGAAGAAATTATTTTTAATTTTTATGCTAATTTGTTTAGCTAATGCCAAAAATTTTAAAGATTATAAAATCGGCGAAGAGCTTAATGATAAGCAAGGTGTTGAGTATTTTGAAGAATTTTCTAAAAGACCTATACAACAATGGCCAAGTAAAAATTTAAGTATCGATGATGTGCCAAAAGGAGAGGAGGGAAAATTAATTCGTTATGGCATACAACTTTTAAGTAAAACAGAGAGTATATTAGGACCCAAGGGTAAGCTTAAAATAACCAATAATGAAGTTAATTGCATAGCTTGTCATATGGATGATAATAATGGTTTGCCTGGTACTAAAAAATATGTTATCCCTTTTTTAAATGTTATAAATAATTATCCAAAACTTGATATAGAAACAATGAAAATTATTTCTTTAGAAGATAGAATTCGTGGCATGGGAGGAACAGATTCTCATAAATTTCCTGATAATTCTAAAGAAATGAAAGCAATTTTAGCTTATTTTAAATGGCTTAAAAAAGCTTATGGTATAAAAGATGGAGTAAGACTTGAAGGAGATTTTTTTGCTAAAATGGATTTTCCAAATCGTCCAGCCGATCCTGTGCGTGGAAAAAAACTTTTTGAAGAAAATTGTGTAGCTTGTCATGGTGAAAAGGGATTAGGCGTTAAAAATGAAAATTATACGCAAGGCGGGGGTCATCTTTATCCATCGTTACTTATTTATCCTGATGGAGGACATATGTCAATGATACCTTTTTTAGCAAGATTTTTAAAATCAGCTATGCCTTATGGTGCAAGTTATGATAATCCTATTTTAAGCAATGAAGATGCACTTGATATTGCAGCTTATGTTAATACAGGTTTTGTAAGAATGCCAATTACGACAACAGAAAATCGTGCAGGACTTGATACTGCTTATAGTAAGTCTCCTTCTTTAAAACCAGAATATTTTGCATCCCCACAGCAAAATTTAGATCCAAAAGAATATATAAAAGTTAAATATGGACCTTGGAAAAATCCAAATTATTTTCCAGGAGAATGATTAAGATTTAAAAGCTTGTTTTTTAAACAAGCTTTATTTTAATCATCAAATTTTTGTCCTAAAATATTTCCATTTATATCTGTATAAACTTTCATATTATTATTAAATTTAAATTTATAACCATTAATTTCTTTGCTTACTTCTATGATTTGCGCATTTGCTTGAGAAGCTTGAACTTTAGAAATTAAATTAGCAGGTAAAAAACCAGTTGGAATAGCTTTATAATTTCCATCAATTTCTTTCCATTCTCCATTGATAATAAAATCAATTTCTGTGCCATCATTTAAAGTAACATCAAAAGAATCAATATCTTTTTTTACAAGAGCTATTTGAGTTCCTTTAAAATAAGTTTGGATAAATTTTTGAGCATTTTGCGGTAAAGAATCAACCGAAACAACCATATCAGCATAAAGCATTGCTACTGTGGCTAAAATTGCAAAAAATATTTTTTTCATAAAAACTCCTTAAAAAATTTTTGATCGAATGAATTGTAATCATAATTTGTGAAGTGAATATAAAAAGAATGAGCAACAGTTAAAGTAAAAAATATCAATAAATTTTTGTTATTCTTATTAAAAATATAAATGAAATGTTTTTTATTATTTTTAATTTTAAAAATTTTTAAATAAAAATTATAATAAATTTTGATAATAGATATTAATTTTAAATTTAGAGTTATTTTAATATAATCATAAACTACAAAATTTGGAGTTTTTTATGGAATTTTTAAAAAATTATATAGATTTAATTATTTTTGTAGTTTTGGGCTTTATGGCTTTTATAGCACTTTGGTGTGTTATAGAAAGAATATTATTTTTCAAAAAGCTTGAATTTGGTGATTATAAAAATCAAGAAAAATTTGATGATGCAATAAGTGAAAATTTAACAACACTTTATATTATTTATTCTAATGCACCTTATATAGGGCTTTTAGGAACTGTTATAGGTATAATGATAACTTTTTATGAAATGGGTTTAGCTGGCAGTATAGATGTAAAATCTATAGTTATAGGACTTTCTTTGGCGCTTAAAGCAACAGCTTTAGGGCTTTTGGTAGCCATTCCTGTTTTGATTGCTTATAATGCTTTATTGCGTAAAGTATCACTTCTTAGCAATTCTTTTAGAATTTATAATGAGAATAAAAATGATTAAACTTCCAAAAAATGAAGGGTTAAACATAGTTCCTTTTATCGATATTATGCTTGTTTTGCTTGCTATAATTTTAAGTATTTCTACTTTTATAGCACAAGGAACTATAAAAATTAATCTTCCATCAAGTCAAAATAGCATAAATATAAACGATAAAGAAGAAAAAATTTCTATTGCAATTAATGCGCAAAATATTTTTTATATTGATGATAGAAAAATAAGTTTAGACGAGCTTAAAAATACTATTGATAATTTAAATCCTAAAGTTATAGTAGAATTAAAAAGTGATAAAGATGCTAAATTTGAAAGTTTTGTAAAAATTATTGATTTATTAAAAGCTAAAAATCACGAAAATTTTCAAATTTTAACTGAGAAAAAGAATGATTAATATATTGAAAAATCATAAGTTTCAAGCTTTCTATCTTTCTTTTTTGTTTTTTTTGCCTTTATTATTTTTATTATTTTCTAGTATTACTTTATTTAAAATAGAATTTAAGAATCAAGAAGTATTTTCTCTTTCAATGAGACAATTTACTATAAATTCTTCTCAAGATAACATTATTCAACAAGAAAAAGAGAATATCCCAATTCCACCTATCCCACCTATAAAAGAAAAAATTATTGAAAATCACAAACCAAAAAAACATAAAGAATTTAAAAAAAAGCCTCTAATTAAAGAAAATCTAAATAAATTTAATGAAGCCATTGTTTCAAAAGAAATTCAAAATTTAAATTCTAATTCAATTTCAAAACAAAATATAGAAACAGAAAGTGTAAATTTTAATGACAACCATCCTTTTTTACAAGAGATTAAAAAAGCTATACAAGATTCTTTAATTTATCCAAGACAAGCTATTAAAATGCGCATGATGGGTGTAGTTTTAATTGAATTTTTATGGAAACAAGAAGGAAAATTAGAGTATTTAAAAATTATAAAAAGTTCAGGACATAAATTATTAGATGAAAGCGCTCTAAAAACAATACAATTAGCATCCAAACACTTTCCAAAATATGATAAAAATATTAAAATTTTAATTCCTATTAATTATAAGCTTAAAAATTAATTTTTATTTGAAAAATAGTTTTTTAAAAAGTCTAATAAATATAAATTTATTATTAGATTTTTGATAAAGTTATTGTAATTATCTTTTTAAGATAATTACAAAATTATTCTATAAAGCCACTAGCTATGACTTTATCATTATCATAAAATACAGCCATTTGTCCACTTGCTAAACCATAAACTGGTTCGTGTAAAATTATATTAGCACTTTTATCATCATTGATAATTACTTTACAAGGTGTTGATTTAGAACGATAACGAATTTTTACTGCACAATCAAGCTCTTTAGCTTCTATAAAAAGATTAATATTTTTTAGATTAAAATTACTAACTTTAAGCTCTTCTTTTGTGCCTACTATTATCTGATTTTCTTTTGGTTTTATTTTTAAAACAAAATGAGGTTCATGTGCTCCGCGTACTTCAAATCCTCTTCTTTTTCCTATGGTATAGTGCATATAGCCTTCGTGTTTTCCTATAACTTTCCCGCTACTATTTAAAACTTCTCCTGGTATTTTTGTATCCATAAATTGATCTAAAACTTTAATATAAGTATCTTCAACAAAACAAATTTCAGAACTTTCTTTTTGGGTTGCAAATGATTTTAATTCTTCTATGGTAGAAGCAAAAGCTTTAACATCTTCTTTTTTCATTTCTCCAAGAGGAAATATAAGATATTTTAGAGCCCCTTTATCAGCATTAGCTAAAAAATAACTTTGATCTTTACTTTCATCAAAAGCTACTTTAATATATCCATTTTCAATTCTTGCATAATGTCCCGTAGCAAGTTTTTCACAACCTAAGCTTTTGGCAAATTCTAAAAGTTTTCCAAGTTTAATAAAACGATTACATAAAGCACAAGGATTAGGTGTTTTTCCTTCTTTATAAGTATTAACAAATGGCATATAGACTTTATTTTTAAAATCCTCTTGTAAATCTAAAATATGATAAGGAATATTTAAAAAATTTGCCACTTTTTGAACTTTTTTGATATTATCTTCGTGATAATTTGGTTTTCCATGAAGCTTCATATAGCATCCTATTACTTCATGACCTAAATTTTTAAGTTTATAAGCAGTTACTGAGCTATCTACTCCTCCACTCATTGCGACTAGAATTTTCATAATTGTTCCTTTAAAGTTTGAATGATAAAATCTAAGTCGTCAGTGATTTTATACTTTAACTCATCTCCTTTTGTAATAAGATTACATTCAAGCAAAGAATTTCTGACGAATTCATCAAAGCTTTGCCAAAAATCTTTCCCAAATAAAATAATAGGAACATCTTTTTTAAAACCGAGTTGTTTTAATGTAATTATTTCACATAATTCATCTAAGGTTCCAAAGCCGCCTGGAAAGATCACAAAAGCTAGACTCTTTTGAATAAGAGCCATTTTGCGTATGGCTAAGCTCTTAAAAGTGATATTATACTCTATAAAATCATTAAGTTTTTGTTCAAAGGGTAAGAAAATATTAAAACCTACAGATTGTATAGGAATTTTATTATTTTTATTTTTAAAAGCACCCTCGTTGGCTGCTTTCATAATTCCTCCGCCTCCACCACTAATAACACAAAAATCATTTTCAGCACACTTTTGTGCTAATTCTTTGGCTTTTTTATAATAAATATTATCCTCTTTCAATCTTGCTGAACCAAAAAAAGTTACAGCTTTTTGAAAATTAGGGATATTTTCAAATTTTTCAATATCAAGTTTTACATTTTTCATTTAAGTTGTTCTAATCTTTCTTTTTTGCTTCCTATTTCAGTTACTTGAACTCCAAAATTTCCATCAACTATAACAACTTCTCCATAGGCAATTCTTTTTTCTCCAATTAAAATTTCTAAAGGATCATTAGCCAATTGATTAAGCTCTACAACAGAACCTATATCCATAGTTAAAACATCTTTTAAAAGCATTTTTTTATTACCTATACGCACACGTACTGGAAGTCTTACATCCATAATAAGATTAATATTTCTAAGTTCTTCGCTTAGTGCGATTTTTTTATCGTTGTCTTTAGAATTTTCTACACTATCGGTACTATCATCTTCTTTTTTCGTGAGTAAATTATAAAAGCTTTTATCCATTACTAAAGAGATTTGTTCGTTTAAATCTTCTATTTTTACATCATAAAGATAAACTTTAATAAAATCTTTAAGTTCTGGCTGATCAGAATTAAATTTACAAGAATTAAAATTAAATTCTAATTTCGGAATTTCTTTTTGTGCTCCTAAGCTTGTAGAGAAAGCCGAAATAATATTTTGTATAGCTTCTTTAGCTGCATCCATTTCATCATCACCGAGTTGATCATTTTTGGTGATTTCTTCTTCCCCCATCATCCATTCACCAATTGCACTCATTAAAACAGCACTAGCTAGAATTCCTATTTTACCTGTTGGGTTCATATTAAAATCTACATATACTAAAGGAGGTTTTAGAGTATCTTGAGTTGAAATATCAAATTCTTTATATTCGCTAAATTCTGCGCTTTTTCCTGTTAAACCTTCTATTGTGCTTATACATTCATTTGTAAATAGTTTTAAAAATTCATCAATCATATTTCTTCTTCCTCTTCCTGAGTTTCTTCTTGATCATAAACATTAGCTTTTGCTTTTCTTTCTTCTTCATATTTTTCGAGAATCTCTTTAATTTCATCTTTGTCGGTTCTGATAAGTTCTAAAATTTTAATTGATTTTCTAAAACGATGCAAACCAATTTGTGCTAAAAAAACTTCTTTTTTATCAATGCAAACTATTGCTTTATCATCTGCCTCTCTATCAAGGCGTAAAATATCTCCTTGATTAAGCTCTAAAAATTCATGCACACTAATTAATGTTTTTCCTAAAATAGCTTCATAAACAACTTCAGCACGACCAATAAGAGTTTTTAATTCTTTATTGCGAGATTTTTTAGCTGAGGTTTCTCCCATCATAATATCACGATTTGCCAAACGAGAAAGAATAGATTCTAAATGCACAACTGGATAGCAAATATTTACCATACCACTTGAGTTTCCTATAATAATCTCCATTACAACCATAATAACAATTTCATTTTGAGAAACTATTTGAACTACATTCGGGCTAGATTCTTTTGCTTCGATACTAGGATAAATTTCAGTAACACTTGCCCAACTTTCTTTGAGTCTTTGCATAATAATACGCAAAATAGAATCCAATAAATTAAGCTCTATATCTGTAAGCTCACGTGAAGCTTCGTAGCTATCTCCTTGACCACCCAAGAGTCTATCGATCATTGGAAAAGCAATACTTGGATTAATTTCTAAAACGCAATTACCATCTAAAGGTTTAATAGAAAAAACATTAAAGCTTGTTGGACTTGGTAAAGACATTAAAAATTCACCATAAGTCATTTGATCAACGGAGTGAAGTTTAGTTTCTACTATACTTCTCATCATAGATGAAATTTGAGAAGCAAGATTTCTTGCTAATTTATCATGAATACCCTTAATTGTTCTTAATTGTTCCTTAGAAACTCTATTAGGCCTTTTAAAGTCATAAACGACTATATTTCTTTCTTCTTTATCTTCTTTATTATTAGAAGATACTGGAGTATCCGTATTATCATCTACAACTTCAAGTAGAGCATCAATTTCTTCTTGAGAAAGTATTTCAGCCATTAAGCAAGCCTTTCTCTTATTTTTTTAAGAAGTTTTTTGTGAATTTGAGAAATTCTACTTTCGCTAATTTGTAAAATTTCACTTATTTCTTTAAGATTGAGCTCTTCATAATAGTAAAGTTGAATTATTAACTGATCGCGTTCTTTTAAACCTTCTAAAATTTCATTAATTTTTTCTAAAAGTTCATCTTTTTCAATTTTTTCTAAAGTATTATCTTCATTATAAAGTTCAATTTGTTCATCTAAAGGAAGGGTATAGCTTATTGCATGAGCAGTTCTTACTTCTCTAACTTTTTCTATATCAAGATCTAATTTTTTAGCCAAGTATTCATCATCAGGCTCACTTTCGTATTCTTGATAGTATTCATCTATGAGATTATCAATACTCTTAATAATCTTTCTATTATTACGACTCATTACATCTAAGCTTCTTAAATAATCAAGCATAGATCCATTTACTCTTTTTCTTGCAAAACCCCAAAAATTATCATTTTGTTCTTTATTATATCTGCGTGAAAGTTTAATCATTTCTTCAACACCGGTGCTAATTAAATCATTAACATCTATGCTTGAAGGGAGTTTTTCTTTGAGTTTAAAAGCCATAGCACGTAAAGCAGGCATATAAGCTACAACAAGATCATCTTGTTCTTTTTTAATTATTTGCTCATAAGCTTTAGGCGGCTTTTTTAGCATTTTTACGTCTTTCCTTTGGATCATTCTTTTTAAGACTTTCTCTTTCCTGATTAAGTTTTTCTAAAATTATATCCATTTTTTTCTCGCGAATAATTAAATCATTGATAATATTATTGCTGGTTTTTTCATAATCATTTTTATTAAAAATACGACCGCTAATTTTTTTAATATCAATAAAATTCATTATAGCAATATGTGCAAAAATATAAAAAGCAAAAGTAATAAAGCATGTAAATAAAATAATATCAAAAGCTTCATCTACACTAATAACACTAAATGAAAGTCCTATAAAAAAACCACAAACAGTAAAAAATGCTACGTAATTTTCAGTTCTCATATTTTCTCTTTTGTTAAAATCTTTCTATAATTTTTCTAAAGAAATTTGAAAAACTTCTATTTGAGACATTGTTAAGCACTTTTTGTTCCAATCTATATAAAAGCTTTGAAGCAAGAGCTTTAAGCTCATCACTTGAGTTTGTATTATCATCAGTAAATAAAGTTCTTTTTTTGATACTTGAACTTATATCCTTACTATTTGATAAAAATCCTAAAAATTCTAATTTTAAAGGATTTTTTATATTTGCATCAGCAACTTTTTTAATATTTTCAAAGACTTTTAATCCCTCATTTTCATTTTTAACCATATTAAAAATCATTAATAAGTTTTCTTTAGTTTTAGAGGTGGTTTTAATAGTTGCATAAGCATCAGTAATTGCTGCTGGATCGGGAACAGTTACAATTATAACTTCATCTGACATTTCTAAAAAATTTAAAATATTACCTCCAATTCCTGCTCCTGTATCAATAATCAAAAAATCAAGCTCATCTAAAATACTTGTTTGATTTAAAAATCTTTCATAAATATTTTTATCATTATATTTTAATATTTCATCCCCGCTTTCTCCAGGTATAAGCCATAAATTTGGTTTTACTTCTATTAAAATATCTTCTAAGGAACATTCGCCTTTTAAAACATGCAAAAGATTTTTTTGAATACGTATATTTAAAATTACATCTAAATTTGCTAAGCCTATATCTGCATCAAAAAGACCTACTTTATAGTTATTAGAAGCTAAAACATTTGCTAAATTAGCACTTATTGTACTTTTACCTACTCCGCCTTTTCCGCTTGTAATTGAAATAAAATGTGTATTTTTGGATTTTCTTTTTCCATTTTCATTCATTAAATTTTTTAATTTATTAGCTTGATTATTCACTTGCTTTTCCTTTAAATCCTTCTAAAATACAACGCACTAAAAAGTCGCTATTTGCAACTTCTAAATCATCAGGAACTTCTTGACCTATAGAAAAAAAACTAAGAGGAATATTTGTTTCATAAATTAAAGAAAAAATATTACCAAAAACCTTTGTTTCATCAAATTTTGTAATAATAAGTGTATCGATATTTAAAAAAGAAAAATTTTTATAAATTTCGATCAAATCTTCATGTTTTGTATTAGCTGAAATTACCAAATTCACATCAATTTGTGCATTAGAATGAGATAAAAATTCTTTGGTTTTTGCTAACTTATTTTGATCATATTGAGAATTTCCTATGGTATCAACTAAAATCACTTCGCAATTATTTAGGCTTTTAATAGCTTCATCCAAATCTTTTGGTTCTATGCTATCAATAATAGGCAATTTCATCATTTTTGCATATTGAAATAATTGTTCCACGGCTCCAATTCTATAAGTATCTAAAGTAATAATTCCGGTTTTATAGCGTTTATCTCCATAAGCATAGCGAAAAGCAAGCTTCGCTAAAGTTGTGGTTTTTCCAACTCCTGTTGGGCCTACTAACATCATAATTTTTTGTTTTTTAATTTCACTTTCTACACGACAAGGCAAAATACTGCGTAAAAGTGAATAAAAATATTTTTGCACAGCTTCTTTATTGGTTTTCATAGCTGTTGGCATATTTTCAATAGTTGCTTTCATAATAGCTTCTAAATGTTCTTCTTTCATACCGCTTTCTTTAGCTTGTTTATAAATACTGGCAAATTCTGGCGGTATAACAAGATTTTTTCTTGCTTCAGCTTTATCATCCCACATCATATCAACAAGCAAATTCATTTTATCATTAAGTTTATTGATTTGCTTTTCAAATGATTCTATTTTTTTATTGTAATTTGGAGTCACCTCATAGTTTGGTAAAGGTGTATTAGTTACTTTTGAAATTTCACTGCTAACTTCTGATAATTTTTCTTTAATATTTTCAAGATTATTTTTTGGAAATTTTTCTTTTATAGGTTGAGTTTTTAGATTGGATGAAAAATCCAAAACTACATCTTCATCTTCTAACTTCTTTGAAATTTTTGATTGTTCTATTTTTTGATTTTGATAAGAATTAGTTTGTTGAGTTTGTTTATTTGGTAAAGTTTTACCCATTTTTTTAAGATGTTCTTCATAGTCTGATTCTTCTATGGCTACCATTACCTCATAAATCCCTTTGCGATTAATGGTTTTTGGCCTTATTTGTTTATTGGTTATAATTAAAGCTTTATCTCCATAGTCTTGCTTGACTTTAGGTATAATTTCTTCAGTATCTTCAACGGTAAAGGTATGGATAAGTTGTCCCATTAATTTTTCCTTTATAATAAGCCCATAGGCAAAATCACACTTATTCTATCTTTTACTCCAATATGAGGAACCTCACACCAAGAATCTTTTCTTACTTTTTGTGAAAAATATAAAAGATCAAGGTCTAAAGTTCTTGGAGCATTTTTAAAAGTTCTTTTTCGTTTAAATTTTAACTCATAATAAAGTAAAATTTTTAAAAGAGCTCTCGCGTGCAAATTAGTTGCAATAATCATTATAGCATTTGTAAAATCTTTTTGCTCTGTAAATCCAAATGCTTTATTAATTAAAAAAGGAGAGGTAGCTAAAATCTTAATTCTTTTATCATCTAGAAGTTTTCTAAAAAAAATATCAAAACGTTTTTTTTCAGGTTCTATATTGCTTCCAAGACCTATAAAAGCATAATATTTTTGTTTAATTACCCCTTTATTACAATAAGGAAAAAAGCGACTTTTTTCAAAGCGCATTGCTCCATTAATTTTTAACATTTTGTTGGTTTTGTTGCTCTTTAATTTTTTGAATTTGATCACAAATTTGTAAAACACCCATTAAGGCAAGATGATATCCAAAAGGTCCAAAACCTACTATACTTCCTGAACAAACAGGACTTAAAAGGCTTTTTTGTCTAAATTCTTCTCTGCGATAAATATTAGAAATATGAACTTCTATAGTTGGTAAGCCAACTCCAGCAATTGCATCTCGAATCGCAATAGAAGTATGAGAGTATGCTGCAGCATTTATAATAATGCCATCAAATATACCTAAACACTCTTGAATTTTATCTACAATTTCACCTTCAAAATTGCTTTGAAAAAAATCAAGCTCAACATTATTTTGAGAAGCAGCAATTTTCATTTGCTCATGAATTTCATCCATTTTCATTAAGCCATAAACTCCAACTTCTCTAAGACCTAACATATTGATATTTGGTCCTTGAATTACCATTATTTTCATAGTTTAAACCTTAAAAGTTAAATTCTTTAATTTAATATTATAACATTTTAAAATAAATTTTTGTTACAATTATAATTTTGAAAGGAAAGTATGAAAATAATTTATAGTGATAAAATATTTTTATGCAATGAAAAATTCAGTATTTTAGAAAAAAAAGCTTTGGCTTTTAATGAACAAATTATTGCTATAGATTCTTTAGAAACCTTGCAAAAAAAATATCCTAAAGCAGAACTCATAAAGTCTCACAAACATACTCTTTTGCTTCCTTCTTTTATCAATCCTCATACTCATTTAGAATTTAGTGCAAATTCTTATACTTTACATTTTGGAGAATTTTTAATTTGGTTAAAAAGTGTTATTAATTCAAGAGACGAACTTAGCAAAGAAGCTAAAAATAATTTGATTTTAGAAAAGCTAAATTGGATGCGTAAAACAGGGACAGCGACTATAGGCGAAATTTCAAGTTTTGGAAGCGATTTAAAACCTTGCGTTAAAGCAAGTGAAGAAGGAATGCGTATAATATTTTTTAATGAGATTTTAGGTGTTAGCGAAAGTCAAATTCCTAATAAAAAAGAAGATTTTTTAAAAAGATTTCAAGATGCATTAAAATATAAAAGCGAGTTATTTATTCCAGCAATTTCAATCCATTCTGCTTATTCTACCCACCCAAAGCTTGCTAAATTTGCTCTTGATTTGGCAAAGAAGCAAAATTTACTTGTTAGCACTCATTTATTAGAAAGCAAGGTTGAAAATTTTTGGTTAAGATTTGCAAAAGGGAAATTTAAAAACTATTTAAAAAATTTTACTTCCAATCCAGCACTATTTTATAATGTGGATAATTTTTTAAAACTTTTTAAAGATGTAAGAACGCTTTTTACTCATTGTGTTTATTTAAAAGAATGGAAAAATTTGGATATAAATTTGCATTCTATAACACATTGTGCTTTTTCAAATCGTCTTTTAAGCACAAGGAGTTTAAATTTAAAACAAGCTTTAAAAAGTGGTTTAAATATTCATCTTGGTACAGATGGATTAAGTTCAAATATCTCTTTATCTATGCTAGATGAAATGCGTGCTAATTTACTTATACATAAAGATTTTAATCTTTTAGAATTGGCAAAAAAACTTATTTTAATGGCAACGCTTTATCCAGCCAAAGCTTTAAATTTAGATCTAGGCGAAATTAAGGTCGGAAAAAGTGCCGATTTTAGTCTTTTTGAAATTAGAGAATGTGAAAATTCACAATTACCTTTGCAATTTATTCTTAATGCAAAATATGTTGAAAAATTATTTATCAAAGGAAGAGAATGCAAATTTTAAAATGTTTTTTTAATTTTTTTGGAAATGTTATTAAATTTATCAATACCTATTTTAAAACTTTTGTTTTTTTGTTTATTATTCTTTTAATTCTTATGCCAAATTCTACTTCAAAATCAAGTTTTGCAAATTTAGAACGTATTGATTTAAAAGGAGAAATTTTTGATAGTTCAAAGGTTTTAGAAAGGATTATCAATGCAAAAAATAACGACAATATAAAAGGAGTACTTTTTGTTATAGATTCTCCAGGTGGATCTTTTGCGCCAAGTATGGAGCTTGCTTTAGCTATTAAAAATTTAAAAGAGAAAAAACCTGTAATTGTTTATGCAAGCGGAACTATGGCAAGTGGAAGTTATTTAGCAGGAGCAAGTGCAAATAAAATTTTAGCTAATCCTGCAAGTTTTATAGGTTCAATTGGTGTTATCATGCAAGGAATAGATATAAGTGAGTTAGCAAATACGCTTGGCATTAAAGAGCAAAGTTTGCAAGCTGGAGAATTTAAAAGTGCTGGAACTTTTACTAGGGCTTGGACTGTTGAAGAAAAAAAATATTTACAAAATTTAATCAATCAAAGTTATGATCTTTTTACAGGTTTTGTGGCAAAAGAGCGTGATTTAAATCTTGATAAAAAAGATGCTTGGGCTAATGCAAGGGTATTTTTAGCTAAAGAAGCAAAAGATTTAAAGCTTATTGATGAACTTAGTGATTATGAGAGTGCTAAAAAAGAGCTAGAACATTTAGCAGGGATTAAAAATCCTATTTGGAAAGAAGAGGATAAATTAGATAAATTTTTAGAAAAATTAAGTGTTGAAAGTTCAAGTTTTATAAGTAAGACTTTAAGTAATACTCTAAAAGGTATAAATTTAAATACCTTTTAGACCAGTTTATCTATAAGTTTTATTTGATTAAAATCTTTGTTTAAATTTAAGCTTAAATTTTGCAAAGATTTTTCTTGTAATTTTTCAAATTCTTTAGGGTTTTGCATTTTTAATTTTTCTTGCTCAGCTGCATTTAATGCATTTAAACCTTTTTCTTGTGCTTTTTTGAGTAAATCTTCTTTATTGTCATTTGTTTTGATTTTATCCTTTTGTTCTTCTTTATTTATTTTTTGAGGGTCTATTCTATCGGTAACTTTTTGAGTTCCATTTAAACTTTCTCTAAGTTCGCTTAATAATTCTTTATTGCTTTTAGATTTTTCCTCTCCAAGTTCTATTTTTCCATCTTTATCAACATCTTTATCAATTAAAAAATTAAGCTTTTGTGTGATTGAAGCATTATCATTTATAACATCTCCTTTATTTTTACCAAGACTTTGTAAGCTTTGGTTTATGGTAGGAGTATCTTTTTTAAAAAACATTGTAGTATTATTTTGATAAAAGCTAGAATTTATTTTTTCATTACTAAGATTAAGAGCAGAGTTAAACCAAGAAGCAACGAAATTTTGAGCTTCGGCATTTAATCTTATACTACCATCTTCTTTTGTTATATAATTTGTATAAGATCTGAAATTTTCTTGCAAACTTTTAAAATTTTCTTGACTTAAATTAATAGCTATTAAATTTTTATTTTTGTCTTCAAAAATCACTTTTATCCCATCCATTTTTTCGCTTGAAATTTGCAAAGGAGTGGTATTTTCATTTTTTAATTTAACAAGCTCTTTTTTTTCTATATGCAGGTCTTGATAACTTAATAAAGTGTTTTGAGAATCAATCCTAGTAAACATAAATCTTCCTAAAAATTTATTTGCATTTAGCAAATAAATTAAGACGACACATTCGTCTTTGATGATTGTTTAATAAAGAATTACATTTTTCAAGTTTTGTTTCAAAATCGGAGCATTTTTTAGATATATTTGTTTCAATATTTTTAAATTCTGCATTTAAAAAAACTACGCTTAAAACGGCTAAAACTAATAATTTTTTCATTTTTGCTCCTTTTAAGTTTATAGCTTTATTCTATATCGATTAAACTTAACTATTTTTTAACTTTTCTTCTAAAAAATATTTTATTTTTTCTTGAGAATAATTTTGCAAAATATAAATTTGTTTATTAAGAAGTAAAAGATTAATAAGATTCATAGTTAAGAGTAAAAAACCTAAAAGTATTAAAAAACAATTAAGCATATTAAAATGATTTAAAATTGCAAGTATGATAAAAAATATATTTAAAAAACATAAAAAGGCAAAATTTAACAAATGAATTTTTTTTGCTTTTTTAAAATTGTTATAATTATTTGAATAATTATTAAAAAGTATGATTTTTTTCCCAAGATTTGAGATTATAATTTCATCATTTTCTTTAAAAATATCAGGGTTTTTATCACTATAAATAAAACTTTCATCATAAGAATTTAATTTATCTTTTTTAGCTTTGATCTTATAAAAAAAGTTTTCTTTTTTTTCTAAAATAATTTCTTTTATTGTTAAAACCCTTAAATCTGTTTTTGCATATAAAAAAGTATCAAAGCTCATAAATGCCATAGCTATCTTCTCCTAAATTAGCTTTAAAAAGTGGGTTTAAATTTAAAGATATTTTGATGTTTTCTTTATCATTTAGTGTTGAGCTTTGGAAGATTAAAAACATATCTATTTCATCTTTAAAGGTCTTTAAAAAACTTTCTCCGCCCTCATACATTATAAATTTTGTTTCTTTTGGAATATGTGTATAAATTTTGCGATTTAAAACTTTAAATAAAGGGATATTTTTATCAAATTCTTCTAAATTTTTATGAGTTTTTATGCAAATATTAGGAGCTTTACCTTTGCAAAGTCTTGCATCAAGTATGGGTTTATCCACTCTTATGGTATTGCCACCAACTACAAGAAGATCAATTACGGATCTTATTTTATGAGCATAAGTGCGACTTAATTCATTGCTTACTATTTTACCATAGGGTGAGCCATTCATAGAAAGAGCAAGTTTAAAAAGTTTAAATTGTTCTTTTTGCCATTTTAAAAAAGGTTTTAAAAGTTTTTTACCTTCTTCTTCTAAAATTCCAAACTCAACCTCAACACCTTGTTTTTTTAAATACAGAGCCCCATTACTTGCTATTTTATTTTCATCTTTAACACTTATAAAAACTTTTTTAAATTTAAGTTCGCTAAAAAGTTTAGCACAAGGAGGTGTTTTTCCTTGATGAGAACAAGGTTCAAGTGTTACAAAAGCTATACTATCTTTAAAAATTCCTTGATGATTTTTACAAATAAATTCGTGTAAAGCATTAGGCTCTTTTGGTAAAGAAATTTCAGGTTTTAATCTTTTAAATGCTTCGCTGATAGCATTTAACTCTGCGTGATTACATCCTGCTTTTTCGTGAGCTTTAATGCTTAAAATTTTTTCATTTTTATCTAAAATAACACAACCTACAGCTGGATTTGGGTAAGTTAAAAATTGATATTTCCAAGCTTCATTTAGAGCCAATTGCATATAAAAATTTTTCATTTTTTTAAAGCTTCTTTATCAATAACTTCAGCAAGCATTTTTGGCATTTGTTCTAATATAAAATTATAACTTTGTTCTTCATTATAAGAATCTAGTGAAAGCTTTAGTTTGATTTTTTTGCTACTTACTATTTTTCCTGTAATGGCATTAATAATTTTAAAATTAATAAGGGCATTAGCACTTCTTGTTTTTGTTATAAAAAAATTTGTTGTATTGATATAAAATTCATTCAAATTAATTACGATTAAAAAATCTGTAATTTGTGAGTAGATTTTGTTTTTATCTTTTTCATATTTTAAAAAATCAGAAATATTTAAAATATGGAATTTATTATCTATACTAAACAAATCAAGATATTTTTTATTTTGATATATTCCATTGGCTTTAGAATTTATAAAGCAAAGTTTTGAATTTAAGAAAAAATTTTTCATAAATAAAGAAGAAAATTTATCAGCTTTAATATAAATTTGATTTAAGGCTAGGCCAAAATGAGGTTTAAAACCTACAAGTATAGCAAAATCAGTTTTTAAATCTTTAAGATTATTTTCTTCTTTGTTTATTTTTGAACTATTAAAAAGAGCTTCTTGTTTATCAATATCTATTAAATTGTTTTGTTTTAAATCAATGATTTCAAATGAATCTTCATTTGATTTCATATTTAAAATTTTTTTCTGTGAAAAATCATTGGATAGTAAAATATTAAATAAAAAGAGAATTAAAAATAAAATTTTCATTTTTATCCTTATAAAAAATCTTTTAAGAATTTTTTATCTGAAAGTGCTATAAAAGGTAAAGCTTTATAACTTTCTTGATTGTAATTTAATAATTTTAAATTCAAATCCCCCATAAAGCCACCCATTTGATTGATTAAAAAATCTCCTGCTGCTATATCCCATATACTTAAACTTTCATTTCTTTTATATACACCAGCTCTTCCTTCTAAAATAGCACAAAATTTAAGTCCAGAGCCTATATTTAAAGCTTTTAAATTATATTTTTTTGCAAAATCTTCATCTTCTTTACTGAGATGATTTACGCTTAAAAGAGCGGTGTTTTTATTTTGGTTTATTAAATCCTCATCTTTTTTTAAAATTGTATTATTCTTATAAACAGGAGTATGTAAATGAGCATAAAAAACAGTATTAGTACTAGGACTTTGAATAAGAGCTAAAATAGGTCTTTGTTCTTTTATAAGAGAGATCATAACGCAAAACTCATCTGAATTTTTTAAAAATCCACTTGTGCCATCTAAGGGATCAATAAGCCAAAAATATTCTAAATTTTTTCTTTCTTCATATTTTAAAATTTTTTCTTCTGAAAAAATTTTAAAATTGGTTTGCGAGAGTTTTTGTGTAATGATATCATTAGAAACCATATCTGCTGTTGAAACTAGGCTTTTATCTTCTTTTTTCCAAATTTCTACAGAATCTCTAGTTTGCATTATGGCTTTAGATGCTAAAGTGGCAGCTTCAAGTGCTAAATTTAAATATTGATCTAAATTCATTAACCCTCCTTTTTTATGTTTGATACAATTTTTATTAAACTTAAAACTATAATAACCTCAAATAAAGCTGTTAAAATTAAAGCCGCATATAAATTCGAAGAAATAATTTTAGCATTAAAAGATAAAGTTGCTGCAGCAATGAGCAAGGTTAAGGGCATAGAGTGACTTAGGCCAAATAAAATTGAGTTTTTAAAGCCAATATCTTTTAAAAAAATCATAGAACAAAGTATTCTTAAACACATCATTAGAAGCATTAGTGAGAAAGAATAGAGTATAATTTTATATTCTAAAAGTATTTTGATATCAAAAGTTGATCCTATATAGATAAAAAATACAGGAATTAAAAATCCATAGCCAAAACTTGAAAGTTTGTGTTCTAAATCTTTTTTATGGTTAAAGAAAGTTGCCATAAAAGAACCAGCTATAAAAGCTCCAAGTGCAACTTCTAATTTTGTAATAATCATTGCTATAATGATTAAAATGAAAATAGCAATACAAAATCTTATATCTTTTTCGTTTTTATCTTCTTCGGGCATTAAAATAGTTTTTAATCCTGGATACCACCAAAATAAAATACCAAGAATTTTAAAACTTAATAAACAAAGACCTAAAAAGATATTAAGGTATAAAATGCTTTGTCCTACACTAATAATGCTTGTATCTTCTCTTAAAAAAGCTCCTGCAATAGTAATTAAAACTATACTAATTACTTCAGCTAAAGTGGCTACGATCATAGCTGTATTAAGCCAATAGCAATTTTTGCCAAAATCTTTAAAAAGTATAGATAAAAGACCAACACTCATTATAGGTATGATTAAAATAAATACAAAATGAAGCTTAAAAATCCATACAATTAAAGAAGCTAGAGAATAAAGTAAAAATATATAATAAAGACTTTGTTTAACAAGTTTTTTTTCCATATTGAAAAAATCTCTTAAATTTACCTCCATGCCTGCAATAAACATTAAATAAAAAAAACCAATATTAGCCAAAAGTTTAAAATTTTCACTTTCTTCTATAAAATTAAAATAAGCTACAATAGAGCCTAAAATAATTTCAGTTGCAGAAATAGGCAAACGTAAAGATTTAGCAATATAAGGAGAAAGGAACAAACAACAAGCTATTGTTGTAAGAATTTTTAAATCAATTAAATCTTGATGCTCAATGACATTCTGAAGCAAAACTAAATCCCATTTGTTTAAGTTTTTCAATATCTTTAGAGGCTACTTCTCCTTTTGTAGTAAGATAATCCCCTATAACAATAGAAGAAGCTCCTGCTTCAAAAATTTCATATTGTCTTTCTTTTAAGATAAACTCGCGTCCTCCTGCTACCATAATAACAGAATCTTTTAAAGCAGTTTTTGTATCGCGTATTATTTTTAAAGCTTCATCTGCACTTAGCTTAGGAACTTTTAAATTTAAATTTTCATTAGAAATAAAAAAATTAATAGGAGTTGAAAAAGGTTTTAATTCTTGTAAAGATTTTCTAAAACTTATTCTATCTTCTTCACTCTCACCCATTCCATAAATTCCTCCGCAACAAAGCATTAATCCTGCTTCTTTGGCATTAAGATTTGTTTTAAATCTACTCTCCCAAGTATGAGTGGTGCAAATTTTTGGAAAAAATTCTTTAGAAGTTTCAAGATTATGATTATAGGAGAAAATTCCTGCTTTTTTAAGTTCTTTAAGTTGTTCTATATCTGCCATTCCATTGCAAGCTATAAGAAGTAGATTAGGAACTTCTTTTTTAATTGTATGTGCAGCTTTACAAACATATTCTAGTTTTTCATCATCAAGTCCAAGTCCAGCAGTTACTAAGCAAAAACCTAAAGCTTGATTTTTTTTAGCTATTTTAGCTTCTAAAACAATTTGTTCTATATCTTTTCTTTTATATTTTAAAATATTTGTTTTAACAAAAGAGCTTTGAGTGCAGTATTTACAATCTTCACTACACCCTCCACTTGCTATATTGCATATAGCACAAAGCATAATTTGCATTGCTTCTCCTATTGGGTAATTAAAATCACATTCTAACAAAAAAGCCTTAATTTTAATAAATTTATCTTTTTTGATATTTTAGATTTAAGATATTTTTAACATTGTATTAATTATTAAAATAACAAATTTTAATGAAATTCATTGATATCATTTTTATATTTTTTTGTAAAAAAAGCTATTCTTCTTTTACAACTTCTTTTTAAGCGGATAAAAAAAATCATTAATAGCATTTTTATTTTAATTTTTAATGGCATTTTTACACTTTTTAAAATTTTTTTCCAAGCAGATGCATTTCCTATAAAACCGTTATAAGAATCATTGATTATATAATTTATAATACACAAATTTTCATCAATTTTAAACTCATTTATATAAATTTCATTTTCGTTTAAATTTCATTTGAATCAATATTTATAAAATAATACTTTTTATTATTCCCCCCGCTGTTTATTTTTAAAAGAAGAGGGATTTTTATTAAAAATTTTTTCATTTTCTCAAGTTCAAACTGACCACAGTGTATAAAAGTAATATTTTTGGCTAAAAATAATTTTTGTTTAATTTTATTCCAACGATAAATACTTTGTTCATTAACTCTTTTGCTTTGAATTTTTAAATCTTCATTGGTAAAGAAGCGATGAATAGATAAAATGTTATATTTAGTATCTTTAACATGAATTGGCTCATCTACTTTATTGCTTTTTTGGGAATGTTTGACTACTTCATAATTTAAGAAAAAATCTTTAAAATCATTGCAAAATAAATCATAAATTATATCTAAAATCCCCGCTTACTATCCAATCAAGCGGAGAAGAAAGTGATCTTAAATGATTTTTTCTTAAATGATGTGCAGTGCGACAAGCAGAACCTAAGCTTAAAATGATATCAGTTTTAATAATACTTATTTTTGAAATTTTTTGTATTTTAATCCTTTTAAACTTTAATTTTGCATTGTTTTTATATTTTAATTTATAAAATTCTATAAAAATGGATAATTTATTATTTCCATTTTTATAGCAAGACTAATCTTTAATTTCTTGTTTTGTTTTGCATTTAGGGCATTCTAAAAAAGTGCCTTTTTTAAGTTCTTTAATCACTAAAATTTCATTACATTCTTTGCATTTTTCTTCACTTGGTTTATATTTACTTATAAAGTTGCATTTTGGATAGGTACTACAACCATAAAATTTTCCACGTTTTGAAAAACGTTCTACAAGTTCTCCTTTTTTACAACTTGGGCAAATTATACCTGTTGAGTTTATTTTGGTTTTTGTAGGGTTTTGTTCTTCATTTTTATTTTCATTTTTTAAATTTCTTGAGTATTTGCATTTTGGAAAATTTAAGCACGCTATAAATTCGCCAAAACGCCCTTTTCTTATAACAAGTTCACCACCACAATCAGGACATATTTCGCCTAATTTTGTTATAGTTTTTTGACTAACAATTTTTGTTTTTCCTTCTTCTATTTTTCTTATAAAAGGATAATAAAATTCTTTTAAAGTTTCTTGCCAATTAGCTTTATTTTCAGCAATTTCATCAAGTGTGTTTTCAAGATTTGAAGTAAATTTACTATCTACTATATCACTAAAGTTTTTTTCAAGCATTTCAGTAACTACAAAGGCTGTTTCGCTAGGAATTAATTGTTTTTTATCAATCTTTACATAATCACGACTTGTAAGTATAGAAATAGTAGGAGCATAAGTAGAAGGGCGTCCTATACCTAAACTTTCAAGTTTTTTTACAAGTCCTGCCTCAGAATACCTTGAAGGAGGTTCTGTAAAATGGGAATTCATTTCTAAATTTTGTATTTTTAAATTTTCACCAATTTTAAGATCAGGTAAAATTTTATCTTTATCCATATCTCCATATACTTTATAATATCCATCAAATAGTATTTTCCTACCACTTATTTTAAATACAGCTCTATCATTTTTTATAAAAACATTTTGAATTCCAGAGATAGCAGGATTCATCTGAGAGGCTAAAAAACGATTATAAATTAAAGCATAAAGTTTTAATTCATCTTTATCTAAAAATTTAGTTGCTATTTCTGGAGTAAAGTCTAAATTTGTAGGTCTTATTGCTTCGTGTGCTTCTTGTGCTCCTTTAGATTTTGTTGTATAAATATTAGCTTTGTTTGGTAAGTATTTTTCTCCAAAATTATTTTTAATAAATTCTCTTGCATTTTGCACCGCTTCTTTGGCTAAATTTAAACTATCTGTTCTCATATAAGTGATTACACCCATTGTGCCTTGGTGTGTATTTACACCTTCATAAAGTTTTTGAGCTATCATCATGGTTTTTTTAGGATTAAATCCTAAACGATTACTAGCACTTTGTTGTAAAGTTGAGGTCATAAAAGGTGGTGGCGGAGATATTTTTCTTTCTTTGCTTTCTATTTCATTTATAAAATAATTATCATTTTTACAAGCTTCAAAAATAAGTTTAGCACGATCTTTATTGGTAATAGTAAGTTTTTCTATTTTTCCTTTATCAAATTCAATAAGTTCTGCTTCTAAGTCTTTTTTAAAAATCATATCGATACTAAAATATTCTAAAGGAATAAAAGCACGAATTTCTTTTTCTCTATCTACTATGATCTTTAAAGCTGCACTTTGAACACGTCCAGCGCTCAAGCCTTTTTGAATTTTTTGTCCTAAAAGAGGACTTAATTTATAACCTACAATGCGATCAAGTAAGCGTCTGGTTTGTTGTGCATTGACTGAGTTCATATTGAGTTTTCTTGGATGTTTTAAAGCATGATCAATAGCACTTTTTGTAATTTCGTGAAATACAATACGAGGAAGTTTTTCTTCATCTTTTCCTATAGCTTTTGCTATATGATAAGCTATAGCTTCACCTTCTCTATCTTCATCCGTTGCAAGAAAGATTTCTTTAGCATTTTTAGCTTTTTCTTTTAATTCTTTTACTAAAGAACTATGATCACTTGTAATTTTATATTCAGGAATGAAATTATCATTTTCTATTTTGATTCCAAAGCTTGTTTTTGGTAAATCTCTGATGTGACCTTTAGAGGCTATAACTTCATAATCTTTTCCTAAGAAATTTCCTATGGTTTTTGCTTTAGCTGGAGATTCGACTATGATTAGGTTTTTTTTCATTCTTTGCCTTTTGTAAAATAAAATGTTTAATTTAGCTAAAAAAAATTAAATTTAACTTACATTAAATGTGCATCTTTGACATAAAGTTTCTAGATATTTTCCTTCTTTAAAGCCTTGTTTAATTTTTTTTGATTTTTGAGAATTAATAATGCTTGTAAAAGATTTTTCAAAGATATTTCCAAGGTTAATACAAGCTTTAGCATCTAAACAGCAAGGCACAACTACGCCATTGCTTAAAATTCCAATTTGCTTAATGAGCCCATAACAAGTTCCTTTAGTATTTATAATTTCATCTTCTAAACTAGGCCATTTAAATGATTTTTTTTGATGCAATATTATATGTCTTGCAAGACGATTTTTTGCTAGTTTAGGATCTATTTTAGTATTAAAATATGAGTTTAAAAATTGATAAAATTCTAAATTTTCTTTAGGAAAATTAAAATTTTCATCTAAATTCCAAAGCCTAAGATTAATAAAACTTTTAGCATTTTGCTTAAGATGTTCTTTAAAAAAAGTTAAAATTGGTTCAAAATAATCTTTTAGGCTTAATTTATTTTGACTTAAAAAGGCTGTGATTGAAATATTGATTTGGTAAATATTAGAATATTTTAAAAGTAAATTTTGATTTTTAGTATTAAAGTAAAAACCACTTGTTGTAAGCTCTAATTTCATATTTTTTTCATAAGCTATTTGAATATATTTTTCAAGATTAGATAAAAGTAAAGGATCGCCTAGCAAATGAAAAGTAAAAAGTTCTGCTTTATTTGAAATTTCTTCAACTAAAGCTTTAAAATTTGATAATTTCATAATTCCTCTTATGTTTTTCATCGAAGGACAAAATTCACATTTTAAACCACAAATATCGCTAAGTTCTATATAAATTTTTTTAAATTTCATTATTGTCCAATTTAAATTTTTAAAATAATTTTATATTATAATAAATTAAAACCAAACACTAAGTTATAATAGATTTTTAACTTTTTTCAAGGCTTTTAAGGAAAGAATTGAAATGGGTATATTGTCTAATTCTTTAAAACTTTTAAATTCATAGCTTTTATCTTCTTTATCTAAAATTTGATGATAAACTTTAACATTAATTTTGAATTTGGTATAGCCGTGTTTAAAATCAGCTATTGGTTTCATATTTTCATTTAAATTAAATTCATCATCCTTAAAAAAGGGAAAATTATATAAACCTTTATAAAGTTTTTTAGAGCTTTTTTGGATGCTAAATTTCTTTTGAAATTCAAATAAAACAAGATTTAAATTTAAATTTTCATATGATATTTTTTTAACTTTTGGATAAAGTTCTGTATTAAATTTTCCTAGACAAAACTCATAAATTGGACAAATTCCACATTTTGGATTTTTAGGCAAACAAATCAAAGCTCCTATATCAAGTAAAGCTTGATTATGATCAAAAGCATTGTTTAAATTTAAAATTTTTTCAGCTTTGAGTTCTAATTCTTTCATATTAGGACTTTCTAAAGCAAATAGTCTGCATAAAACACGTTTTATATTGCCGTCAACAAAACTTACTTTTTCATCATATCCAAAGCAAGCAATAGCTCCAGCCGTATAAGCTCCTATACCGCTTAAACTTTTTAAATCTTTAATATTTTTTGGCAAAGAACCATTAAATTTTTGCATACAAGCCATAGCTGCTTTTTTTAAATTTCTAGCTCTAGAATAATACCCAAGTCCTTGCCATGCTTTTAAAAGTTTATCTTCATCTGCATTTGCAATGCTAATTAAATTTGGAAATTTTTCTAAAAAAGGAAAATAAAATTTTTCTAAAACAGATTTTACTTGAGTTTGCTGAAGCATAATTTCACTGATATATACCCCATAAGAGCGTTCAATATGGTAAAGTCTTTTATCACATAAAGAGCTTTGTAAATTTCTCCAAGGTAGCTCTTTTCTGCCATTTTTTTCATACCAAATAAGAAGATTGTTTTGTAATTTAGTTAGGGTTTGTTTTTGCATAAAAAGAGTATAGCAAAAAAATAAAATTTATAGCAATATATTTTAATTTTTGCCCTAAGACAAATTTATAAATATTAAAAAAGTAATTAAATTTTAATTAATTTAACAAAAATTTAATAAAAATATACAAAAAGCTTGTTTTTTCATTTTTAAAATAAAATATTATTAAAACATATTATTAAAATATATTATTAAAAAATATCTAAAAAATAAATTTTTATTTTGAAAATAGAAATCTTTGTGATATAATATTTACAGAATATTTACAGAATATTTACAGAATATTCTGTAAAGGAATGGATAAAATGGAAGATTATAGATTAATCCCAGCTTGGGATGAGTGCTATAGTATTAATAATAAAAAAATTGATGCTCAGCATAAAAGACTCTTTGAACTTGCTGCAAAAGTTGAAAATGCAGTTTATAAATTTGTTAAACGTGATGAATTAAAAGAAATTTTAACAGAACTCTTCAACTACATGAAAGAGCATTTCCATGATGAAGAAAAATTTATGGAAGAGATCCAATATCCTTATCTTCAAGAGCATAGACAAATGCATAAAAATATCATATATGAAATGTCTAGATTGATTCAAAATATAAAAACCACAAATGATCTTAAAGAAAGATTGTATTATATGATGTCAAATTGGCTTTATAAACATATCTTAAAATATGATCTTAAAATAGCAATTTGGGCCAATGAAAATAAAACGAAAACTTTAAATGATGAAAAATCAGTCCAAAATCAACCCATAATACATGAAAATTTAGAATTTATTTATTCTTGTCCTTGCAAAATAAATCATAGATTAAATTTTAAAGAACATATGAGTATGACTAATGATGATACAACTATAAAATGCAAAAAATGTCATCAGCTTTTAGTTTTTATTAAGAGTGAAGAAAAAACTTATAAAGGATAAAGATTGCTACCAAAATGGGATAAGAGTTATAGTGTTCACAATAGTAAAATTGATGCTCAGCATAAAAAACTATTTGAACTTGCAGCAAAAGTAGAGCATATGCTTGATAAACCTGTATATAAAGATAAAATTAAAACCTTGCTTATGGAATTTTTTAATTATATGAAATATCATTTTAATGATGAAGAAAAATATATGTCGGCTATTAAATATCCTTATTTTGAAGAGCACTGCAGGATTCATAAAGAAATCACCCAATCTATGATAGAGCTTATACAAAATATAAAAACCACAAATGATTTAAAAGAAAAGCTTTATGCTATGGTAAAAAAATGGCTTTTAGAACATATACTTTATGAAGATATGAAAGTAGAGCAATGGAGAATAGGATCTTTAAGTTCTGATAGTGGGGCTGATATAAGTTTTGAAGAAATCAAAGATGAAGATGATGAGTTAGCAATTTATTTTTACACTTGTCAATGTTTAGGACAAATTCACGATGTGCCTTTTGGAATTCATAAAAAGATTCAAGATAAAAATGCTAAATTTAGATGTAAAAAATGTAATCATATTATAGGATTTTTAAAAAAAGGATAAATAATAGAATATTGATTTTTATATTTCTTTGCTAAAATTAGCTTAAATTTTTAACAAAGGAAAGAAATATGCTAACTTTTTTTAAGGGTTTGGGTGTAGGTTTTTTATGTCTATTGCTTTTTATTTTAGGGGTTATTTTTAATGTTGAGTTTTTAAACAAGAAAAAAGATTTAAATAGTAGTTTGAACTCCAATAGATATTTAAGCTTTTCAAGGAATATTAAAGAAAGTTCAAAAATAAGTCCTGATGTGTTTAATGCGCATATTAATTTTTGGGCAAATGAGCTTTTAAGTACAAAAATTTCTTTAACTCAAGAAGAAAAAAATCAAATCTCTAATACTTTTAATCAAATTTTACAAAGAGCTAAACAAGATAAATTTTGTACCGGTGGTTCTTATAGCTTGGAGCCAAATTTCTCTTATAAAGATGGAATTCAAATTCCAAAAGGACAAAGATTAAACGCTTATTTAAATTGTGATATAAAACCAGAAGAATTAAGTGCATTCAATGCTTTTATCAATGATTTAAATGCCATTGTAGCAAAAAGTGATTTTGTAAGCGTTTCAATGCCTTCTTTAAATGCTAAATTTTCTGATGAGCTTTTAAAAGAAAGCAAAGAAAAACTTTATGATAAACTTTTAGCAAAATCATTAGAATATGAAAAAAAATATTCTAGCGATTTAAATAGAACTTGTGCTTTAAGATCTTTAAATATCACCCAAAGACAGCCAAATGCAATGATGCCAAGGGTTTTAAATTCAAGTGCTAAAATGGATGGAGTAGAACTTTCTTTGCCTATCGTAACAGAAGGGGATCAGAAATTAGAAGCTATTGTAAGTTATATTTGTAAGTAAATAAAAATAAATCTTAACAATATTTTAAGTTTAATTTGTTAAGATTTCATCTTTACTTACTTATTTTATATAAAGTTTTTTCGCGGGAATAGCTCAGGGGTAGAGCACAACCTTGCCAAGGTTGGTGTCGCGAGTTCGATTCTCGTTTCCCGCTCCATTATCACCCGCCCGGGTGGTGGAATTGGTAGACACAAGGGACTTAAAATCCCTCGGAATTTTTCTTCCGTGCCGGTTCAAGTCCGGCCTCGGGCACCATATTCAAGGCGACATAGCCAAGCGGTAAGGCATGGGCCTGCAAAGCCTTGATCTCCGGTTCGAATCCGGATGTCGCCTCCAGCGATAGATTTCTTTACAATTTTTTCGGGAGATGGCTGAGTGGTCGAAAGCGGCGGTCTTGAAAACCGTTGAGGGTCACACCTCCAGGGGTTCGAATCCCTTTCTCCCGGCCACGTTTTGTTTTCTAGTTTCTAAATTTTGTTTTAAGAATTGAATTTTTATCTTTAGCTATTTTTTAAAAATTTAAAATCTTTGGAATTTTAAATTTTTAAAAATGTTTTAACTTTCAAACGCTCTATAATTTTTAAGTGAAATAAAAGTTTTAAAATATATATTTATAGATTTTATAATATTATTACAAATACAGATAAAAGGAAAACAAGAATTCATTTTATCAAAATTTTATTGTAAATTTAAAACTTTTTTTAAAGGATAAAAATGAAATTAAATACTTTTTTTATATCTTTAGCTATCATTTTGGCAAGTTTGATTTTAGCCTTTGGTTTTAATAAGGCTTTAAATGACTTTAAAACGCTTGAAAGAAGTGTAAGCGTAAAAGGTCTAAGTCAAAAAGATGTAGAAGCTGATACTTTGATTTTTCCTATAAAATTTACAAGATCAGGCAACAATCTTACAAGTTTATATGAAGAACTTGAAAAAGATAAGCAAAATATACTTAAATTTTTGCAAGATCAAGGCGTAAGAGCTGATGAGATAAGCTATAATGCCCCAAATATCACAGATAAACTAAGCGATCCTTATAGAAATGACAATCAAGTAGCCTTTAGATATATAGGCACAGGAAATTTGCTCATCTATACTAAAAATGTTAAACTTGGAAAAAGCATACTAGAAAAAATTTCAACACTTGGAAAATTTGGTATAGTGATAAAAATAGAAAATTATGAAATAGAATATCTTTATACAAAATTAAACGAGATAAAACCAAAGATGATAGAAGAAGCAACGCTCAATGCCAGAAATGCAGCTTTAAAATTCGCACAAGATTCAAATAGCACACTGGGTAAAATTAAAAAAGCTTCTCAAGGGCAATTTAGCATCAGCAATAGAGATAAAAATACCCCTTATATCAAAACCATAAGAGTGGTTTCTACTATAGAATACTACTTAAAAGACTGATTGTAAAGCTTAGCTAAGCCTTGAAAGCTTAGCTTGGCACTATGGAATTTTTGCGTGCGGTTTTTTGGAGTGAAAATATACAAAGCAAAAGAATAATGCTATATAAAACACTAGTGGATTTTATGGCACTTTGGATAATTTCATCTTGATTTATAGTTTTTAAAATCCCTTTAAAATTTGATTTAAATTTCAAAAGAGCTAAGACACTTTTTAATTTATCTTGACTATCTTTTTGATCAAAAAGAGCTATTTGTTCAGGCGATAGTTTTTTAGATATAGAAAAATTGCTTTTTATTCCATGTAAAAAATCTACTTCTTGGGTAAAATTTAATTTTGAAAATTGGTTAAGTTGAGCAGATACAACGCTATTGTTATTTTTATTGTCTATTTTTTCTATGATATTTTTTACATTTGATGTGTTGTTCTCTAGTTCATTTAAAACTTTTTTATAATCACTTTCATATTTATCATCATACACTTTAGATAAAATTTCTTTTAATTTTTCTTTATTTGCTATTATCAAAGCCTTAGCTGAATTTAATTCCGTAAAAGAAATATTTATATATTCTTTGGTGAAATTAAAATCTTTTTGAGATAGTTTTGCAATGTTTATAATGGCACTTGTATTTAAGTCATTTAACCTTTTTTCAAATTTACTTTCATAAAGTTTATCTGATGAAAAAATTCCTGCAAAAGGATTTATAAGTTGAGGTTTTAAAATAACAACTCCAATTAGACAAGTGTAGGCAAACAATCTCGAAATAAAAACAAAAAGTTTAATTTTACAGATAAATAAAAGATAGGAAATTAATACACTTGCAAAATAAATTAAAAAATAAAAAGCTGGAATGTATATTGATGATAAAAATGATACTATGCTGATTATAAAAAGACCGCAAATAAGAAATAATAAACTAGCACCATACTGATATAATTTCCTTGTAAGGCTAATAAAAATAATTAATAACATTAACAAAACGATATAATTCGTTGCAGCTATTGTCATTGGACCAAAAGATAATATAAAATCCATATTATTTAAAACTAATAAACCGAAAATAGCATATGATGAAATCATTAAAATTGTAAAATTTAAAATTTTTAAGAAATTTGTATGATGATTACTAGTATTTCTATAAACTTGTAACAAAATACAATCAAACCATAAGGTAAAATCTACCATCTTTTTTCCAATACTTTTAATTTTTCTATAAAATTTTAAATACCTAAGTTTTAAAATTCTGTCAATTGAAGCTATGTAAAATATGCAAGATAAAATAATTTGTATTATTTTATATATACCGTTTATAACATTGTAAAATATTTTAATAATTGCAAAAATTGATTTTCCCATAATCATTATAAAATAAACAACAAAATCGCAAATTTTTACATATATGTCGCCTAGATTTTGAAGTTTTGAAAACATACCTTTTAACTTAATAATTAATTTTTTTATTTTCAGTTTTTTTATTTTTCGATTATTTCTAATGACACCTTTATTATCATCACCTAATTGAATTTCTAACTCTTTTTCTTTTGCATAAAGTTCTAGCTTGTGCCATTCTTGAGCTTCTAGGGTGTTATTTTGCATTATTAAAACATCTTTAATAGTTCTAAAAGAATCTTTTAAATTTTTAATACATCTTAATTTATATTTATTTTGAATTTTAATTTCCTCTTTTTTATCCTCGATTCCCTTGATTTCTCCTTTATAGCTTTCATCTTGATAATTATCTTTTATATATTGCTCCACTGATTTAAAATCAAGTTTATCTATATCAATATTGATTAAATTTATGGCTTTTGGTTCTTTAAAATAACAAGCACTAAAATTTGGATCTTTTTCAAACGTTGCTCCATAAAAACAAGCCGTTTTTTCAAATTCGCACTCGTGAAAATCGGCGTAATCTTTAAAAACAGAATTATTGAAATAGGTATTATCTTTAAATTTGGACATTTTAAAACTAACTTTATTTTTAAATTCAAAATTCATAAAATTAGCCCTTTCTTTTATTTCGCAAAAATCGAATGTAAAAGCACCTTTTATAACGGCATTAGGAAAGCCATATAAATTAAAATCATTAAATTCACATTTTTGAAATTCAATATTTCCATCTATATGATTATTGATAGATATTTGTTTAAATTTGCAGTCATTAATGCTAATTTTATCAATAACTTCAACTCTCCCATTAAATTGCAAATATAATTCATTGCAGTTATTAATAAACAATTTATCAAATTTGACATTATCATTAATGATCAAAGATAGTTTTTTCACATTGTCAAAAACTAAATCTTGCTCAAAAAGCATATTGTTTAAATGTATTTCTAAAATCTTATTTTTATCATAATGCCATTTAAGGTTATCATTATTGGCATTAAAATAACAAACATCTTTTACAGAATATTGCTTTTCATTATTTAATTTTGTGTTTAACATTATATATTTTTCAAAAGTGATTTTTGAATCAATATTTTTTTGGGATAAAAAATTACTTACTAAATCCATTATTTTCCTTCTATGATTTTTATATCATCTTCGGTGAGATTGTAGAGTTTATAAACCAAAGAATTGATTTTATTTTCTAGTTCTTGAGTGTTTGCGTTTTTGTTTTGTTCTTTGGTTTTTAAAATTTCATCGACTAAATTTATAAGCTCGTTTGCTAATTTTTCATTTTTGGAATTTATTTTGGGGATAGGGAGTTTTTCTAAAAACGCCTTTTTATATCTAAAACCATTTTCCCCTAAATTTCCGCCTGCATAAAATATTTTAAAAATAAAAGCGACAAAGTCGTTATTTAAAAAAGCAATGAGATATTTTAAATTTTTACCTGTTAAAATAAAACTTGTGGCTTCTGCATAAAAATTCAAATCTGTATCTAAATAAAATTGCGGTCTTCTTACAATTTCACTATAAACTATCTTTTCTTTTTCAAATTGTGATAAATACTCTCTATTTGGATTATTGTCTAACTCAAGCCAATGATGTTGTCCCAAATATGGCTTTTGCTCTGTCACAGGTTTATTGGTGCATTGCCCTCTAGCTTGAAGTTTTTCTTTGTATTGTTTTAAATGATTATATATGGCTGGATAATCTTTTTCTAAAATTTTATAACTTCCAAATTCAAAGACTATTATCCAAAGTCCCGCCCACTCGTAACTATATCTTTTTATATCGCGTCCGCGTAGCATTTTGCGTATGAGTTTAGCGGTGCGTTCTTTTTCGGCTTCATCTTTGCAATTTGCTAAAATTTCATTTCTTTTTTCAGTGGCGATGATAAAGGCTTCATTTAAGCCCGTTTTTATCCCATAGTTTATATTAAGTCCATACCAGTCTTTAAGCGGAGTTCCTATGCGTTCTATCTTAGCCTTTAAGACGCTAGTATTTTCATCGCTAAAAGTGAAGCTTTCTTTGCTTAAAGACTTTTGCGAAAATTCTGCAAAGTCCTTATATAAGCCAATGTTATAAGCACAAGCTTTTAAAATTTCATTATTTAGAGCAAGGTATTTGAATTTATTATCTTTGCTTTTTGATTTTTCAAAACAAAGTATAGAAGTATCCACGCTAGCACTATCAAAAACTTTTACGCCGTTTAGATCAGTGTATTCTAAAACCTTAACATTTTTAAGTAAAAATTCACGCAAAGCTTCTCCGTATCCTGCGCGCGTGTATTTGTTAGAAGTGATATAACTCAATACCCCCCCCCCTATCTTTTAAGACGTTAAATCCTAATTCATAAAAATAAGTATAAATATCACTTGTTCCTTTATAAACTTTATAGTTTTTAGCTAGATGAGGTTTTAGTTCTTTAAGCTCTTCTTGTCTTATATAAGGCGGATTGCCAATGATTAGATCAAAACCTTCGAAATTTCCATCATCGTCTAAAATTTCAGGAAATTCAAAACGCCATTCAAAAGGATGATTGTTTTCTAGATTGAAAATATTGTCGTATTCTTTTTTAAGATTTGCAAATTCTTTTGTGGCTTCTTTTTCGTCAAAGTCAAAAAGAGTCAAATTCGCACTAACAAAGAATTTCAAATTTTCATCATCTATGGCTAAGAAATTGCCGTATTTTTTAGAGTATTTTTCACATTTATCGTTAAAACCTTTCATTTCTTTTTTAAATTTATCCGCAAAGCAGAAATTTTTAAAAGAAATTTTGAGATTTTTTATCTCTTGGTTGATGTGGCTTTTATCTGTGTAAAATCCCTCTTTATAGTCTTTTACTATGCGTTTGTATTTACTCATACGTTCTTTGATATTAGGATAATGGTTTAAGCTTTTACCTGTTTCAAAATAAGATACCAAAGAATTTCCGCATTTTATATTTATATCGATGTTTGGCAGGGTTTTAAGATCGTGATAAGCTTCATCATCAAAGTTTTGGTAAAAGCTGTGTTTTAGTAATTCTATCCAAAGCCTTAGCTTGGTAATTTCACAAGAGTTTGGGTTGATATCAACCCCAAAAAGATTATTTTCTATGATATCTTTTTTGGTATAAAAAAGTTCTTGCTGGATAAGATGGACTTTATCTTTAGGCGTGCTTGGACGTTTATACTCTATAAATTCGCCTTTATGATTGGTGATTAGAATTTCATCGTTTTGCACTTCTAGATAAAATTCTTCATCAAAAAGATTTAACTCATCATAAATGCTAAGTAAACAATTTAAAGCAGAAACTAAAAAATGCCCGCTTCCTACGGCAGGATCACAAATTTTTATAGAATTTAAAAGCTCTTTTTGTATCTTTTTATCTTCTTTTCTTAAAGACTTTCTTAGTTCGCTTATATCCTTAGCATCAAGATCAAATTTGGCATTAAATTTATCAAGCACGATTTTTGTGATACTTTCTTTACACATATAAGAAGTGATAAAGCTTGGTGTGTAAAAGCTTCCTTCTTTATAGCCGTTTAGTTTTTCAAACACATTTCCTAAAACACTTGAGCTTATGAGTTCTTTTTGGCTTAAAATTTCACTTTGTTCATCATCGCTACCAAAATCAAAGCTATCTAAAAATTCAAACAAGTATTCCAAAAGCCCAACTTGTCCTTTTTTGATCTTACATTTATTATCTTTTAATATGGTGTTTTTGTAGTAAAAAAGCTTTAAATCATTGCTCAGGCTTGAAATTTCAAGCGTATTTTCTATGCTTTGTTTTTCAAATAAAGAAGAATTTAGATAAGGCAGATAAGCAAATACACTTTTCTTTCTTTTGCTTTTTTCTTTAGCCAAAATCTCAAAGAAAAGTTCGCTAAGTTTATCAAAATCAGGGATTTTTTTAAAATTTAAAAATTTCAAATTTTTATTATCATTAAAACGCACCAAATTTGACTCTATAAGTTTTAAAAACAAAATGCGATTTAGCCATAAGATCAAAAGTTTTAAAATGGTTTCAAAATCTTCTTTTTGAAGTTTAGAATTTATAGCGGTATAAAAAGTGCCTTGTTCTTCTTTACTCTCTTGGCTTTTTGTGATAATGAGTTTTGAGTTTTGTTTGCTCTCATAAAGCCCTAAGATGTATAAAAGCTCTTTGTAAAAGGCATTGTTTAAGGAATTTGCATCATTGGGGTTAAATTCATTGTGTAAAAAATCTTTATTAAAAATTTTAAAAATAGTTTTTAAATTTTTAAAATTTTGCTTTTCTTTGTCATTAAAGATCTTTAAATCTATAAAAAAGCCTTCTAAATTTTGCTTTTTATTTTCTATAAGCTTAGAGCATTCTTTGTAAAATTCTTCTGTGTTATTGATAAGAGAGTTGCTATCATTAAAAGTGTTGATAAGTTTTTTGAAATTTGTATCATTAAAAAATGACTCTTCAAAAACTTTTGCTTTAAAAATATAAAATTCATAAAAATTAGTGATGATGATAAATTTTAGATTAAAATTATGTTCTCTTTCTCTAAGATAATAAAGTATGCTTTCGCAAAGTGCTTTTGAATTTAAAGAAGTTGGCGTGATAAATTCTTTAGAGCCTTGTTTTTTAGCTTCGATTATGACTTCTAAATCTTCTTTATTGATAAGACTTAGATCAATCTCACTTTTGCCTTTTTGTTTATGTTTTATAGCGGTATTAAAATTTAAAGCTTTTAAAAAGGGTGCAAGAGCATTAGCTACTAGATAGTCTTCATTTTGATTTTTAGAGTTTTCAAGATCATCTAAGTAAATGTTTAAAAGCTTTTTGAAACTATCAAATTCATTTTGTGTGATTTGTTTTTTAAGATAATAAGGATTAAAAAAATCTTTTTGATTTAAATTGATAAATTTCATAAAAATCCTTTAAAATGAGTAAGTTAGAGTATGATTACTTCTTCTTCTAATAAAATTCCAAATTTTTCAAAAACTCTTTTCTTAGCAAGTTCTATAAGAAAAAGTGCATCATCAAAGCTAGCATTTTTTTTGTTGATTAAAAAATTGGCGTGTTTATCACTTAGCATAGCGTCATTTTTGCTAAAGCCTTTAAGTCCTACAGCTTCGATTAAAGCTCCTGCGAAATTGTCTTTTGGGTTTTTAAAGATAGAGCCAAAGCTTGCTCCGCTTGGTTGGTTATTTCTGGCATTTTTTAAAAATTCATCTTTTGTTTTATCAAAACCAAAGCAAAGCTTAAATTCAGCCCAAAAAAAAGGTGTTTGCAAAGGACAAAAGCGGTAAGCAAAATTTATATTTTCACGTATAATTTCACCTTTAGCGGTGGCAATTTTGATTAAATTTTGACTGATGCATTCTTCTTTAAGTCCTGCATTCATTTTTAAAAGCCCACCAAGTGTGCCTGGGATTTTTTGCAAAAACTCAAAGCCTAGAAGATTGTTTTCTTTAGCAAAGCGATAAATTTTACTTGCTTTTGTTTTGCAACCTATGCGTAAGATAATAAAGTCTTTATTTTTATCAAGTATTTCTATAAAATCAAAAATATCTCCTAAAATTCCCATTTTTTTAGGTTTTGGGCTAATTAATAAATTATTTGCCCCGCCTATTAAAAAGCCATCAAATTCTTCTATTTTGTTTAAAACTTGAACTTCAAATTTATCACCTATACGCACGGATGAGTATTTTTTGAAGTCTATTATCATTTGATAAAGGTTGGAATTTGATTTAAAATATTTTCAGTAAATTCTATCATTGTTGTTGTCATCCAAGGCATCAAAAAGATGATTACAATTACAACTAAAATGATTTTTGGAACAAAAGAAAGAGTCATTTCATTTATCTGTGTTGTAGCTTGAAAAATACTTATAATAAGTCCTGCTATGAGTCCTGCAAGAAGCATAGGCAAGGAGATTAACAGTGTAACTTTAAAAGTAGCAACCCCAAGGGCTACAAGAGTGCTCTCATCCATAATTTTCCTTTAAGAATATCTAGCATTTTCGTATTCGCTAGGAATAAGATAATCATTTGTGTGGATTATTTTATCATAAAACTTATGTTCATATCCTAGTTTAAAAAGTGTATCAAGGGCTTTAGTTTGAATTTCATTTAAATAAATAGAATTTTGATTGGCATATAAGGATAAATAAGTTTTTAGTTTTAATTCATCTACGCGTATTAGCTTTCTTTCCATTAGCATAGGAATTAAAATTTTAGAATTTAAATATGCTATTTTAACGGCATTGATAAGATCTTTTTCTATTTGGATCGCATCTGTAATGGGTAAAGAGCGACGCAGAGCCATCCCACCTAAAGGTAAGGGGAGATTTTCTTTTGCGAGCTCTAGCCAAATATCCCAAAGTTCTACTTCTACACAAAGTTTTGTATCAAAGTCTAAAATGCTTTCGTGGATTAAAACTCCAGCATCCACTTCACCTTCTAATACCGCTTTTTCAATTTCTAAGAAATTTTTATAAATAATTTTAGCTTCTGGATATTTTATGCGAAAAATTAAAGCATTTGTGGTATTTGCTCCACTTAGCGCCACTTTAAAATTTCTTTTTAATTGTGTTTCTTTTTTTTTAATAAGTTTTGGTCCATAGCCTTCACCAAAACTCATAGCTGTGCGTAAAAGTGCGTATTCTTTAGCGATTAAAGGGTAAAGTGCAAAAGAAATAGCACTAACATCATAATAATTTTGAAGAGCTAATTCATTTAAACTTTGTATATCTAAGGCTTTGTTTTTATAATCAAATTCATTTCCAATCCAGCCAAATTTAATTGCCATATACATAAAAATATCATCAGCATCAGGAGAATGAGCTATAGTGATCGTTTTTTTCATTGATGAGTTGATCCTTGATTTTTCTTAATAAAATATTTTATAGAATTTCATTTAAAAATTTATAAAAACTTTAATTTTATGATTTTATTTTAAAAATATTTTTTCGAAGTAATGCATTATTTAGCTTTATTTTGTTAGAATTTAGATTAAATTATTTTAAGGGAAAATAATGGATGACAATAAAAGAAAATCCTTAGATGCTGCTTTAAAAAGTCTTGATAAAGCTTTTGGAAAAGGAACGATTTTAAGACTTGGTGATAAAGAAGTTGAGCAAATTGATAGTATTAGTACAGGTTCGGTTGGGCTTGATTTAGCTTTAGGAATAGGGGGAATTCCAAAAGGAAGAATCATTGAAATTTATGGGCCTGAAAGTTCAGGTAAAACAACGCTTACTTTGCATATCATTGCAGAATGTCAAAAAGCAGGTGGGGTTTGCGCATTTATCGATGCAGAACACGCTTTAGATGTTAAATATGCTAAAAATTTAGGAGTAAATACAGATGATCTTTATATTTCTCAGCCTGATTTTGGGGAACAGGCTTTAGAGATCGTAGAGACGATAGCTAGAAGCGGGGCTATTGATTTGATTGTAGTTGATAGCGTAGCAGCTCTTACTCCAAAGGCTGAAATAGAAGGAGATATGGGCGATCAGCACGTAGGACTTCAAGCAAGATTAATGTCTCAGGCTTTAAGAAAGCTTACAGGTATAGTGCATAAGATGAATACCACAGTTATTTTTATCAACCAAATTCGTATGAAAATAGGTGCTATGGGTTATGGAACGCCTGAAACAACTACTGGCGGAAATGCTTTAAAATTTTATGCATCTGTGCGTTTAGATGTAAGAAAAGTTGCAAGTTTAAAACAAAGCGAAGAAGTAATTGGAAATCGTGTTAAAGTTAAAGTAGTTAAAAACAAAGTTGCTCCGCCTTTTAGACAAGCTGAATTTGATGTAATGTTTGGAGAAGGATTAAGCCGTGAAGGTGAGCTTATAGATTATGGTGTTAAATTAGATATAGTAGATAAAAGTGGAGCGTGGTTTTCTTATAAAGATAAAAAGCTAGGGCAGGGTAGAGAGAATTCAAAAGCTTTCTTAAAAGAAAATCCACAAATTGCAGAAGAAATTACTAAAGAAATACAAAATTCGATAGGTATTGAAGGAATGATAAGTTCTTCACAAGATGAGGAGGAAGATTGATGTTAATAATAGAAGATGTAAGAGCATTTGAAGTTTTAGATAGTAGGGCAAACCCTACAATAAAAACAGAAATAGTATTAAATGATGGTAGCGTGGGTTCAGCTATAGTTCCAAGTGGTGCAAGTACTGGTTCAAAAGAAGCTTTAGAGCTTAGAGATAATGATGAAAGATTTAACGGAAAAGGGGTATTAAAAGCTATTTCCAATGTCAATGAGCTTATAGCTGAAAATATCATAGGGCTTGATGCTTATGATCAAATTCAACTTGATGAAACTTTAAAAGAGCTTGATGGCACAAGTAATTATTCTAATTTAGGGGCTAATGCAACCTTAGGTGTTTCTATGGCTTTAGCACGTGCAGCGGCTAACTCTTTAAATATACCTTTATATAGATATTTAGGTGGTATAAATGCAAGTATTTTGCCTGTTCCAATGTGTAATATTATCAATGGAGGAGCTCACGCAAATAATAATATCGATTTTCAAGAATTTATGATTATGCCTTTTGGATTTACAAGTTTTAAAGAAGCCTTGCGTTCTGTTTGCGAAGTTTATGCTTCTCTTAAGAAAGAATTAGCATCTTTAGGCCATTCTACGGCATTAGGAGATGAAGGAGGATTTGCTCCTAATTTAGCAAACAATGAAGAAGCTTTAAATCTTTTGATGACTTGTATTAAAAAAACAGGCTATGAAAAAAATATAAAATTAGCCCTTGATGTTGCTAGTAGTGAGTTTTATAAAAATGGAAGCTATCATTTAGAAGGAAAAACTTTTTCAAGTGATGATTTGATTGAAAAATATATAGAGCTTTGTTCAAAATATCCAATTTGTAGTATAGAAGATGGCTTAGCTGAAAATGATTTTGAAGGTTGGATAAAACTTACTCAGAAATTAGGGGATAAAATTCAGCTTGTGGGCGATGATTTATTTGTAACTAATGAAAATATTTTAAGAGAAGGTATTTTTAAAAAAATGGCAAATGCTGTTCTTATTAAGCCTAATCAAATAGGAACTATTACAGAGACTATGAGAACGGTGCGTTTAGCACATAGAAATAATTATAAGTGTATTATGTCTCATAGATCAGGGGAAAGTGAAGATACTTTTATAGCTGATTTTGCCGTAGGTTTAAATACAGGTCAAATTAAAACAGGAGCTTTAGCAAGAGGGGAAAGAACTGCTAAATATAATCGTCTATTAGAAATAGAGCTTCAAAATGATGAATATTTAGGAGAGAAACTCTGAGTGATTTATTAAAAGAATATGACGAAAGCACTAAGAAAAAGAGCCTTTATTTTCATATTTTTAAAATGGCCTTATGGGCGATTTTTGTAATTATTGGAGCAATTTATTTTGGTAATATGCTTTTTGGTCAATATTCTTTAGATACTATGTTGTCTTTAGAGACAACAAAAGAAAATTTAAATAAAAAAATTCTTTTATTAAAAGAGCAAAATGCTAAAGCCCAAAAAGAATATTTTGAGTTGAAAGGTTTGTATCCAAATGAAAATTAAATTATTATGTGTTTTATTATTTTTATGTGCTTTTGCAAATGCTAAAACAAATCCTTTTGATACAGAACAAAATTTAAGTAATAATATTATAATCCCAGAATCTTTTCAAAAAGAAGAAGTTAAATTTAATTCAAGTGCAAGAATTCTTAAAGCTATTACTTTTCATTATATTAATCTTGATGGAAGTGAGAGTGATTTAAATCTTGATATCAATAAAAGCATAGATTGGCACGATCGTTATGTATTAACAAGAGTAAAAGCTCCTGATCCTTCTAAAAATTTAGATGTTTCTGTAACTATACCTGAGAAAAATAATTCTAAATCAGATCTAAATACTTCTGTTAGCATAGAACTTCCTATACAAACAGATAAAATATATGATTTTATAGCTTATACAACTTATAAAAATAAGATTAAATTTAATACAAGTGATGAAATATTATCTGATTTTTCAATAGGAAATCCTAGTAAAATTGTTTTAGACTTTAAATCAGATGATATTCAGCCAACTAAAAATATCAGACTTAAAGATTCTTTGTTTAAAAGAATAGATTTTGGATCCCATAAAGGGTATTATCGTTTAGTGATTTATTTGGATGGAAAGTATAGTTATCAAATTCAAAAAGATTCTACTGGTTATATTATCAATTTATTATAAATGAGAAAAATTGTATTTTTAATATTTTTTATTTCTTATTCTAATGCAATTTTATTATTTGATACTTATGATGAAAATTTTTTTGATAAAGAAGATATAAAAACTTATGTAATGAGTGAAAAACTTGATGGTGTAAGAGGGATTTGGGATGGTAAGACATTTAAAACACGCAAAAATAATCCTATCTTTGCTCCTTTATTTTTTACTCAAAATTTTCCAAATTTTGCTCTTGATGGGGAATTATGGATACAAAGAAAAAGTTTTGATGAAATTTCAGCTCTTATACGAACAAATGAAGCCAATAATACACTTTGGAAACAAGTAACTTATAATGTTTTTGATGTTCCAAATGCTTGTGAAGAATTTAAGCTTAAAGAATGCACTTTATTAAATCGTTTAGAAATTTTGCAAGAGTATTTAAAAAAATATCCTAATGCTTACATAAGAATCATTCCTCAAGTTTTTATTAAAGATAAAAAGCATTTAAATGATTATTATAAAAATGTTTTAAAAAACGATGGAGAAGGACTTATCATAAGAAAAAACTCTATGCCTTATGAAAATAAAAGATCAAATTTTTCTTTAAAACTAAAGCCTTTTTTTTTGATGATGAATGTAAAGTTGTAGGCTATATAAAAGGAAAAGGTAAATATGAAAATAAGATCGGAGCTTTATTGTGTGAGCTATCTAGCACAAAAGTTATTAAAATTGGATCAGGGTTAAAAGATAGCGATAGAGAAAATCCTCCAAAAATAGGTTCTATTATCACTTATAAATTTAACGGATTAACAAAAAATTCTTTACCATGTTTTCCTGTATTTTTACGCGTTAGAGAATAATAAATTCTTGACTTGTATTATTTTTTATGCTAGAATGTTAGCTTTTAAATTCGGGGTGTAGCGCAGTCTGGTTAGCGCACTTGGTTTGGGACCAAGGGGCCGAAGGTTCGAATCCTTTCACCCCGACCATTTTTATAAATATTTATAAAAAATGGTGAGTGTAGCTCAGTCGGTTAGAGCATCAGATTGTGGTCCTGAGGGTCGTGGGTTCAATTCCCATCACTCACCCCACTAAGCGCTCGTAGCTCAACTGGATAGAGCGACAGACTTCGGATCTGTAGGTTATGGGTTCGATTCCTATCGGGCGCACCACCACTTCTTATATATGCGTTCATAGCTCAGCTGGATAGAGCAACGGCCTTCTAAGCCGTAGGTCAGAGGTTCGAATCCTCTTGAGCGTACCACTTTTGCGGATGTGGTGAAATTGGCAGACACGCCAGACTTAGGATCTGGTGCAGCAATGCGTGAAGGTTCAAGTCCTTTCATCCGCACCACTTATAATTCTTAAAATACAATCTAATTTCTGAATTTTATGATTAAAATTACTTTTTTAGCTTTGTTAAAAAGATTTGGAATTTAAAAATTTGTGCACAACTTTCATTGTTTTTAGTTTTATTTATTTTAAAAGTTTAAATATAAATTTATAAAATATTTTAGTTTGATAGTTAAATTTATATAATTTTAGATTTAAAATAATTATTCTAATAAATCTTTAATTGGAATTTTTAAGCTTTTAGAAATTTTATATAAATGTTCTAAATTAAAATGTTTATTATATCTATTGCATTCGCAATTTGAATAAAATGCAACTGATTTTATACCTATATCTAGAGCTAATTCAAGTTGTGAAATCCCTTTTTCTTCTCTAAGTTTTCTAATATTTGAAGATATCTTTTTATAAAAATTTAATATTTCTTCTTCACTTGCATTGCTAAAGTTTTCTTTCATTTTTTTATCCCATAGGATTAATATAAAATTAAACTTTACAAAGATATAATCTTTTTAAATATATCCTATAGGATAAATTACAAGGAGAAAAATTGAAAAAAATAATTATGTCAATTGTTTTAGGTTTATTTTTTTGTGCTTGTAGCAAAAATCTCTATAATCAAGAAGCAGATGAAAAAATTGTAGTATCTAAAGCACAAAAAGATATTAAAATAGGTATGAGCTCATCTGAAGTTATAGAAATATTAGGTTCTCCTAATATAATTTCTACTGATAACGAAAGAAGAGAAGTCTGGGTTTATGATAAAATCAGCTCTCAAAGAGCCTATCAAAATTCAGCAGGAGGAATTAGTATTATCATTGCAGGTGCTGGTGGAAATAGTGGAAGTAGTGTGAGTTCTCAAAGAACTTTAACCATCATAATAAAATTTGATAATAAACAAAAAGTTAGAGATGTAGCATATCATACATCAAGTTTTTAAAGGCTAGAAGATGAAGTATGTTGTATTGATTTTTTGTTTTTTATTTTTTTATGGTTGTTCTACGGCAAATGTTAAGGATATGATGAAAATTGAAACATCAACAGCGCAAGAAAGACAATTGCAAATAAAAAGATTTAATACTATCGATAGTGATAAAATATTATTATCTAGTATAGCTACTTTGCAAGATTTGGGATTTAATATTGATGAGATAAATAAAGATTTTGGGTTAGTAAGTGCTTCTAAGATAAGAGATGCTAGAGAGACAAAAACTCAAGTTGGTATTATATTTTTAACTTTATTATCTCCAAGTGCTGCTATTGCTGCATCAAGACAATCTGATAATACGCAAGAAATTAAAGCAAGTGTTGTTATCGCTACCAATAAAAAGAATAAAACAACATTTGTAAGACTTACAGCGCAAAGAATTGTGAAAAATCAAGAAGGTGCTATTAATGAAGTTGAGACTATTAAAGATAAAGAAATTTATCAACAATTTTATGAAAAATTATCTAAATCAGTATTTTTGGAGGCGAATGAATTATGAAAAAATTTTTGTTATTTGTAGTTGTATTTGGAATAATTGGTTGTGGAGTAAATTCAAGACAAATGCTAATAGAAGATACGCAGCAACTTAAAACAAGAACATATCAAACAAAACATTATGAATATTCTAAAGCAGTTATAGCAAAAGCTAGTGTTGCCGCTTTGCAAGATTTAGGGTTTGTTATAGATAAAGCGGATATGCAAACAGGAACTATAACTGCTACTAAGTTATTAAAAGGTGCAACTATGAGAATAACTTTGGTTATCAGATCTGATGATCAAAATAAATCTATTATAAGGACTAATGCTCAGTTTGGATCTAATAATCAAATTCCACAATCTGTAGAAGATCCTGAGGTTTATAATTCTTTTTTTCAGGTATTAGATAAAGCAATATTTTTTGAGAAGGAAAATATAAATTAAATTTTTAAATAATTAATCTTGTGATTTTGATTTAGAGCAAGATTAATTAATATTTTAATTTAAAATGAAATTATCTTCGTAAATTTAATTAAAAATATAATTAACTTAATAAATGTAAAAAACTTAAAATTTAACTAGATAAGAAGCTAAACAACATCAAAACAATTCTAAAGAGCAATTAAAATAAATTGCAATTTAATTAATAAACTATTAATTATTATTTAATTTTATTAAAAATATAATGATAATTCATTTAATGTTTAGGAGTAAAAATGAAAAATACAATTAAATTAGGTTTATTAAGTGCAATGATTATAGGCGTTTTTTCTGCTTGTTCTAGTGAGCCAAAATCACTAGATTACTATAAAGATCCAAAAAATGCTAAAGAATTAGAAGCCAAAATTAAAGAATGTGAAGAAAAATTCCCAAAAGGAAGCAAGAAACTTGATGAAGAGCAGTTAAAATATCTTAATGGTAATCCAAGTAAGGTGTATTTAGAATGTGAAAATGCCTATAAAGCAAATTATTCTAGATCATTTGATTATAAACCAACTACTAGTACAAAGGAATTAATGCAAAAGGCTAGAGAGCAAAATAAACAATGAGCAGTCTTTTCCAAATTCTAGTAAATTATTGGTGTGATTAGGTAAGTAAAGTCTAATATAAATACTGATAATTTTTAATATATAAAAAGATTTTAATACAATAAAAATCTTTTTATAAAATTTTATATTTTAATTTCCTTAGTTTTTAAAATCGCAATGTTTGTAAAAGCATTTTGATCTTTTTAGATATTTAGTTAATAAATATAGTTTTATCCGTTGTTTCTTACTATCAAAGATTTTGGGAGTTTGAAAAAATTTATTAATTCTTTTTCTTTTTCTCTCATCTCTCCTTTATCTGTTTCGTGATCAAGACCTATTAAGTGAAGCATAGCATGGATAAAAAGTAAGCTTATTTCTTCTTCGTAGCTATGATTTAATTCTTTTGCCTTTTCTTTGGCTAATTCAAAATTTATTACTATAGATCCTAGGGGTAAATTTTTAGCTATATCTACAAGTGGAAAAGAAAGCACATCGGTACTTTTATCAATCCCTCTTTGTTCTAAATTTAAATTACGCATTTGTTCATTGTCTAAAAAAATAAGTTCAACATCTTTAGAACTTATTTTTTGAGCAATTTTTTCTAAGAAATCAACATTTTCATCACAAATTATCATTTTAAAATCCTTCTTTGATAATAGAATAAATTTTTTCTATTTCATCATCATTAAAAATGCTAGAATTTTTATATTTGTAAAATTCTTTGAGTTTTGTTTGGTTAAATGTATAACCTAAAGCACAATGATGATGAGAGGGTAAAAAAGCTCTTAGAAGTGTAACTTCATCTTTTATGGCTTCTTCACAGGAAAAACAAATAAAATTTTGATGAAGTCTGCCCTCAAATTCTAAGATTTTTACATAAGCATCTATAATAACACGTTTTGGATTTTGCTTTAAAAATTTTATAGCACTTTCATTTAAAAGTTCAAAATAAAAAGGATCAAGTTCCTCTATGCCTTTTAAATGCTGGTAAAAAAGACGTATAAATTCTTGCCATAGAAACATTTTTTCTCTTTGCAAGATCCAAGTAAAACTAAGATGCATAACATCTTTAAGACGTGGCAAAAAATTAGGATTTTCATCTAGAGCAAAATCAATTTTGTATCCATTCAAAATACTTGAATGTCTAAGCCCATAAAAGCGATAAGTTTTAATTAAAGCTTTGGAGCTTAGGATATAAACGATTAAATCTTCATCTTTGATTTTTTGAGTATGTAAAATAAAACCTTGCATAAGTTAAATTAAGTCTTTGCATTTTAAATAAAGTGAATTTGCAATTTTTTTAATTTCTTTTTTTAGTTTTAAATCATCAATAAAGCAAGAATTATCTTGATAAACTTGGGCTCCTTCTAAAGTATAAAAGTGAAGTTTTGCTTTTAAAATCGCTTCTTTTTTGATTTCATCATTTTTTTTAATTTTTTCTACTTGAGCGATATTTGATTTATCTCCATAATGCCCTCCGCCTTGAAATTCTAAAATGGCAAATGGTTTTGTAGATTTATTTTTAAAATCTTTAATAACAAATAAAAAATCAACTACTAAATCAGAATATGCTTTCCAAACTTCATTCTCTTCACTATTTTCTAAAAAACTTTTTAAAGAAATTTGCGGAAAAACTATAAAATTATTTTTAATATCTTCACAAAAAATTAATTCTTTATAAATTAGAAATTCTCCAATGCCCATAAGCCTATCTTTGCTTAAGATATTAGATTTTTTAACTAAATTAAGCTTATATTCTTTGCTTTTTTTGTATTCTAATATTTTTTCTTCTTGTTTTTTTTTCTCTAAAAAAATTTGATTTTTAATTTTTTTATCTTCTTCTTTTTGGATCTGTTTTAAAATGCTTTGATTTAATTTTTTATTAACTTTGCTTTGATTATATATTTTAAAAACCAAAACAAAAATAATCACAATTAAAGCTATTATAAATATAATCATTAACTAAGCCTATATTATTTTAATTCCATATGCTTTTAAAAGATTATAAGAAGACTCTTCTAAATTTACATCAAAACTAGCACTAGCTTCTTGATATAAAAAAAGTTTCGCATCAGGCTTTGCGCTAAAAGCTAAAATAATATTACAAAAAACACAAATATGCGAAACAAGTCCGCAAAAATAAAGTTCTTTATAAGTACTTTTGTTAATAAAATTTGCAAGCTCTAAACTTCCAAAAGTATTTTTGTAAAATATTTTTTTAGCCTTTGGTATATATTTTTGTAAATTTTTAGGCATTTGCCATCCCAGTGTATTTTGAATGCAATGTTTTATAGGTAGTAATTTTCCTTCATTGGAATTTAAGTAATCATTATCGTGTGTATCAAAAGTAATAAGTAAATCTGTATCATTAAAATTAATATTATTTAATAAATTTAAAATTTTATTTTCTATTTTTAAAGCTTTTTCAAATCCTAAACTTCCTGTAATAAAGTCATTTTGGTAATCTATAAGCACAAAAGCTTTTTTCATATATTTTTAAGCCAAAAACTCTCTGTATGTAGATTTTCAAATGCAGTTTTTAAGCTCGTAAAAAGCTTGGGATAATCTTTTTCTAGATTGGCTAAAATTTGTTTTGCTTCCTCTCTAGCATGTGGAAATTTAACATTTTTTTCACTTAGCTTCATACCTGGACAAAATTCATTACCAATAACTTCAAGCTCATTTTGTAAAGCATTATCTCTAAGTTGTCTTTCTCTTACAAAAATCAAAGGACGTATTACTATAACACCGCGTTTGCTTTTATAAATTGGAGCTAAAGTTCTTAAAGCTCCATTGTGGATAAAATTCATAAAAAAACTTTCAGCCGCGTCATCTAAATGGTGAGCTATGGCAAGCTTATTGAAATTATTTTCTAAAGCATAAGTATATAAAGCCCCTCGACGCATTCTTGAAAAATAACTACAAAAACTAGAATTTTTTCTTATAGTATCTTCAGAAACTTCATAAATATTAGAATCAAGTACGCTATGATCAATGCCGTTTTCTTTGCAATGATGATTTAAGCTAGAATAATCTTCGCCCATACCATAGCTTAGAGTGACAGCCTTAAGTTCAAATTTAAAAGGAGCGTGAGCTTGCATACGTTTTAAAAGATGAGCTAAGGCTAAAGAGTCTTTCCCGCCACTTAATCCCAAAAGAACTCTATCTCCTTCTTTTATAAGATTAAATTGAGCATTAGCTTTAGCTACTTGACGGATAAGTTTTTTACTAAGATTTATCATAGTTTATCGCACATTTTAAGCACAAAATTAGCTGAAATTTTAGCAGAATTAACAACAAATTCGTCAAAATCAAATTCAGCTTTTTCTCCAGCTTTATCACTCATTGCTCTTAAAATAAAACAAGGTATATTTAAAGCATCACAAACCAAAGCTACGCTTGCTCCTTCCATTTCACAAGCATCAGCATTGAAAATTTCTTTAATTTTTGCTTTTTTTATCTCATCGCAAATAAATTCATCTCCAGTTGCAATAATACCTGCTTTAAGTTTTATGTTTAATTCTTTGGCTACTTCTAGAGCAATATTGTTTAATTTTTCATTGGTTTGAATAAAAATTTCATTTCCTGGAACAAAACCTAAAGGATGACCAAAAGCAGTAATATCTAAATCATATTGGACAAGTTTTGTAGCATAAAGCAAATCGCCTATTTCAAGTTCAGGATTAAAAGCACCAGCAACTCCTGTAAAAAGTAAAGCTTGAGCTTTAAATTTCTCTATCATTATACTTGCACTTAGGGTTGAATTTACTTTACCTATTTTAGAATAAGCTAAAATCAATTCGTGATTTTTATAATTTGCTGTATAGTAAGTATTATTAGCATATTTTATGCTTTTATAATCTTTTAAAATTTCAAGCAAAGGAGTTATTTCCTCTTCCATTGCACCTAAAATCGCTATTTTCATAGTTTAATTTCCTTTAAAAAAGATTCTATATCATTGAAATTAGTTAAAGAATAAGTTGTTTTGGTAGTAATTTTTTTATTAAGTCCTTGTAAAATTTTAGAGCCAAATTCTACAAAATAGGAAGTTTCATTTTCTATTGCTTTTATGCTTTGTTTATAAAGCACAGGAGATACAAGCTGAGCTTTTAATAAATTTAAAGCTTCTTCTTTACTTGAATAAGCTTTAGCATTTACATTTGAAATAACTATTCCAAAATTTGGTTTTAAAACATTTTGAAGCTCTTTATAAAGTTTTAAAGAGGCATTTTCTAAAAGAGGGCAATGACTTGCTACACTCATATTTAAAAGCATAACTCTTTTAGCTCCTGTATTTTTAAATTCATTTTCATAAGCTAATAAATCAGCTTTTAAACCAGCAATAACAATTTGTCCTTCACAATTATAATTTGCTGCAAAAATTTGTTTATTTTCTTCTCTTGCTTGTTTGCATAATTTTTCTATTTTATCATCATCAAGTCCTAGAATAACCATCATTCCAGCTTCAACTTTAGAACAATCTTCTTGCATAAAAAGTCCTCTTTGATGTACAAGTTTAAGTGCTTCTAAAAAATCAAGACCTCCGCTTATTGCTATAGCGGAAAACTCACCCAAAGAATGTCCTAAAGAAATTTTAGCCTTTAAATTTGGTTCCAGTTCATTTAAAGCATTATAAGCCATTAAAGAAGTTAAAAGTATTGCAGGTTGAGTAAATTGACTTTTATTTAAATCATCGTTTTCTTCAAATAAAAGATGCTTAAAATCAATTTTTAAAAAATCACTTGCATGTTCTAAGAGTTCTTTAGCACTTTTAGAATTTTCATAGAAATCTTTACCCATACCAAGGCTTTGAGAGCCCTGGCCTGGAAAAATAAATGTATAGTTCATATTAATGGCAGCCACATCCACCGCTATGACCCCCACAACATCCACCGCTTCTGTCGTGCTCATGATGATGTTTATGTTCGTGGTTGTGACCACAGCCACAACTATGACTTCCTGCAATAATGCCTGTAAGAATTTCATCTTCACTTGCTGGTCTTACATCAACAAGGTTAAGAGAAAAAAGCAAATCACGTCCAGCGTATGGATGATTATAATCGATAGTTACACTATCTTCTTTTATATCTTTAACGCTAACGCGAACGCTTTCTCCATTTTCACCTTCTCCAAATAGCTCCATTCCTATTTTAAGATCAATTCCTGCAAATTGTTCTTTTGGTAAAGTTTGAATAGCATTTGTATCATATTCTCCTAAGGCTTTATCTTTTTTGATAAGAATCTCAGTGTTTGAAGGGCAGTCTAATTTTGCAATTTCTTCTTCTAAAGAGTCTAAAATCTGTCCTTTTCCAAGTATAAAAGAAATAGGTTGAGCATAAAGATTTGACTCTAAAATTTCATTTGTATTAGCATCTTTTAGTTCATAAAACATGGAAACAACATTATTTTTTTCAATAGCCATTATTTTCTCCTTATTTGCGATTTGGTGAAGCTTTTGCCTCAGGTGAATTAGGGTAATTAGTCTTTAAAGCTTTATAAAAACCATTTGCTGTTTTAGGATCTCCTATCTTATCTAAAGATATTGCAGTATGATAAAGCAATTTTGGAAAATAATCCCCTTTGGTGCTTATGGCTGAACTTTTTTTATAAAAAACAATTGCATTATTATAATTTTTTTGTTTATATTCTATTTCTCCAAAATAAAAATTAACTCTAGCTGGTTTATAATGTTTTTGAAGAAGATAATTTAATTTAAGTTTCATTTCTTCAAATTTATTTTGATTTAAATCTAAAATAGCAAGATCTAAAATTTTATTATTATTTTCTTTTTTCCAGCTTTCATCATATGCTATTTCTTTTTGTTCTTCTGGAGTTATTTTAGAACTTTGATTATTCTCTATGGTGCTAGTAGTATTTATATCTTTTTGTGGTATAACATTTATATTGTTATAGTTTTTTTCCATTTCTTTTTTTGAAACGTAATCTGTATTTATAGAATCAACTAAAGTGCTTAATTCTGCTAAAACTTTTTTAAATTGTTTATTGTTGTTTTCTTGGATTTTTCTACTTTCTTCTACATAAGATTTTAAATTATTTATTTCTTGTGTAAGATTATTTTCTAAATTTTCATAATTTTCTTCTGATTGATTAAGGCGTGAATTTATTTTTGTATATTGTGAATTAATGCCCTCAATAGCACTTTGTAAACCTTCTATCCTTTCATTTGCTTCATTTATTCTTGCGTTAATTTCAGAATAGTTATTGTTTAAGGTATCAAGTTTTTGCTTGATTGTCTTTTCATTTTGTGTTAGACCATAAGAATTATTTGTTAAATCACCTGCACCAAAAGCAGAATTTTCTGCATAAACAAAAGTAGCTCCTATTAAAAGAGCTACTGATAATATTTTTTTCATTGATTTTATTTTGCTAATTTAAATTCTGCACGTCTATTTTGTGCATCGCAAGCTTTTGTTTTTTCTGTACATACAGGATTAGTTTCTCCATAGCTTTTAATAGAAATTCTATCTGCATTTACACCTTGAGAAACTAAAGCTTCTTTCACAGCTTTTGCTCTTTTTAAGCCTAAAGCTTGATTATATTCATCTGTTCCCCATTCATCACAGTTTCCTTCAACTGTTATACTAACTCCGCTTACTTCAGTATTAAAAATATTTGCATTATCTTGAACTACTGATTGCATATCAGGTCTGATATTAAATTTATCAAAATCAAAATAAACTTTATTTAAAGTATCATTTAATCTATTGATTTTACTGTCAATACTTTCAAAAGTATCGTTACTTCCACTACCCGGTCTAGAATCAACAGAACTATCACTCTCTACAGTGGTACTTTTTGTACTACAACCAGTAATGATTACTGCAAAAGCGGCAATCGAAGTTAAAAGAATTTTTTTCATTTTGCAACCTTTCAAAAATTAATGAATTCTTTAGATTATATCTAAAATTTTAAATTATTTCAACACTATATTTACCAGTCTATCGACTGAATTTTACCTAGTTTTAATGGAAAATAAAAAGCTTTATTAGCATTTACTCTTATAACTCCTAAAGCACTTTGAGAGCCTAAATATTTAATAAAAACGATACTTCCTCCATCATTTGAAAATCTTGGAAATAAATTTTTACCATTAGCGGTTAATTGTCTAATATAATCACTTTTAATTGACATAAGATAAATGTTAAAAACACCAAATTGATTTGCTTCTCTGCTTGAATAAACTAAAAAATCTTTATAAGTTGAAACTGATGAATTATTTTTTCCATGAAAAACTACTTGTTCTGCAACATTGCTACCTAGTGTTTGCATAAAGATATTTGGATATCCTAAGCGATCTGAAACATAAACAATTTTAGAATCATCATCCCCGATGAAATTTCCATTAACATCAATTCCTGAATAGTTTGTTAATTTTTCTAATTTTTTAGTATTTAGTTCATATAGATAAACATCAGGCTGATCTTTAGGAGCCATAGTGATAAGAAGTTTGTTTCCATCTTCGCTTACATCACTTGCTACAACCATTCCTCCACTTGATAGTATTTTTGTTGCACGATTGTTTTTTAAATTATAAGAATAAAGGGTTGGCATTTCTGAATCATATGCTGTATAGTAAAATAATGTTTGCTCTTTATCTCCCCATTTTGGAAATAAATTTAACCCCCCGTCTATAATAACTTTTTGATAAGTTAGCGTATAATCTGCCATAATGATTTGGCTTTTTTTAGAGCTATTTGTTCTTGAGATTAAAATTTTATGATCCATCCAATCAACAGGTGCAAGGCCTAAAGCATTAACAGAATCTTTAACACTTTTATGCGCTAAAAATGGATATTGCTCTATAGATGATGAATAATTTTTATTTGATTTTTCAATATTGCCAGCCTTAATTTTAACATTAAGTTCTAAACTATTCGTATTTTTTGATAAAGAATATTCAAAAGTATAATTTGTTGATTCATTTCCGTTATTTGCAATTTCAAAATTTGAACTTACTTTTAAGTCATTAACAAGAATATTATAAAAATTTCTTTTTAAATTTTCATCACTTAAATTTGATGTATCTTTTACGATGATTTTTGGTAAAGCAATATCTTTATTGATTACATCAATAATTGGATCTTCTGCCCAAAGCGAGGTAAAAAAAATTAAAAAAATTAAAAAAAGTTTATTCATTTTATTTTCTCCATCTATTGTTTAATTTCAATTAGCTCATCACTTAAATTCATTGTAATATTGATACTTTGATTTTTAGGAGGATAAGCTATAAATTTACCTTGTAAATTTTCTAAAAAATCCATTACTTTTTTATCAAATGCTATATCATTACTTTTTTCTACAGAAGTATAACCAAATTTTCCATTACTATCTATAAAAATTTTTACCCTAACACTAAGATTTCCTTGTGATTTGTTTAATTTCCAACGTTCTTCTATAATACGTGTAATTTTGCCTAAAAACTCATCATAAATTCCTGTGCGTTGAGTTTGTTGTATATTGTTAGTATTGCTATTTTGGGTAAGAAGAGTATTGTCTAAATTTTGCACCAATTGTGAAGCATTTTGATCATTTGGCAATCTACTTTGTTCATTTGATTTAGTCGATGATTGAATTTTTGTTGTTTTTTCAGTTTGAATATCTTTAACATTTCCAAATAAATCATTAAAATTAGTTTCTTTTTGATCAATATTTTCAGTTTTAACAAATTGATTTGTTGTTTTTTCGAAGAGTTTAGCAATATCTATTTCTTCTTTAGTATCTGGATTTGCTATTTTATCTGAGTTTTGAGCTAATTCTATATCGATAAAACTATCTTCTAAATCAGTATATTTGATAGCAGGATCTTTAAAAACTACTATTCTAAAAAAAACAATTAAAACAATTAGAAAATAAACTACTAAAGCTAATAAAAAAGAATTAAGATTGCTAAAACCGCTATTTTTCATAGTTTATTCAGTTTGTAGAGCAACTTTATTAAAACCAAGATTTTTTATATTTTTTAATACAAAAATCACATCATCATATTTTAAGCTTTTGTCTGCTCTTATAAAAACTGGGTCTTGAATATTAAATTCATTTCTTATTTGAGCTAGATTGTCTGCAAAACTTATAAAATCAAATTTTTTTTGATTAATGATAATTTCTCTTTTTGCATTAATACTTACAATTAAACTTTTAATAGTTGGAGAACTAGTTGTTTTTTGAGAGCCTTGTGGTAAATTTATCTTTTCTTCATAACTTATAGAAGGAGCAGTTACCATTAAAATGGCCAGCAAAACAAGCATAATATCAACCAAGGGAGTAATATTAAGTTCTGGTTTATCATCATCAAAATTCATTTTAATCTCTATTTGAATTTAAAATTTTAATTTCACTATCAATAGTATTTATAACTTCATAAGCTCTTCTTTTAATGATTAAGTGAAAAGTATAAGCAGGGATAGCTACTAAGATCCCACATCCTGTTGCAATTAAAGCTTCACTAATTTTAGGGGCAATGATGCTAAGTGAATTTTGAGTACCAAGACCACCAAAAGTTTCAAGTATAGAAATTACAGTTCCAAAAAGTCCTATAAAAGGTGAAGTAGAAGCTATAATACTAAGCCAAGTCAATCCTATAGAAGACTTTTTTTGGGCTAAATTTTTATAAATTTCTAAATGATTTTGGCTATATTCAGTGCATTTTCTTAATATAGAATCTGTTTTACTAAGATCTTTTTCTCCAGATAAAAGTATTTCTAAGCTTTTTTGTTCTTTAGTTTTCCAAATATTTAAATTAGTAATTCTTGAAAAAAGTATAGAAAAAGATAAAATAAAATATAAAGAAAGCCATATTAAAACAATATAAGTAATCATACTAGAGTTATTAAAAAAATGAAAAATAGATTCAAGATTCATAGTTAGTAGCCTTTATTATCTAATTTTGATAATGTTGCGGCTAAAGCAGCATTATCCGAGCTTACTGATTTTATAAGTTCTTTAGCCTTTGTAAGATTTTTTTCAATTTCACTTTGATTGTCTCCACTTATCCAGATGGCTTCTTTGGCTAAAACGCAAACTTTATTTTCATTTACTTCACTATATCCTTCATTAATAGCTATTAGTTCGTGATTTAAGTCTTTTTTTTCAATATCAATTATTCCAGATTTTAATGACGAAATTAAACAAGCATGCCCTTTTAAAACACCAAATTCACCCTCACTTCCAGGGAGAGTGACTGATTTAATTTGATCTTTATAAATTAGACCAAGCGGAGTTACAATTTCAAAATTGATTAAATCATCCATAATTAACCTTTAAGCTTATCTGCTTTTGCAATTGCTTCTTCTATATTTCCAACCATATAAAAAGCATTTTCTGGTAAATGATCATATTTGCCTTCTAGAATTCCTTTAAATCCTAGGATGGTTTCTTCGAGAGAAACATATTTTCCAGGACTTCCTGTAAAAACTTCGGCGACAAAGAATGGCTGAGATAAGAATTTTTCAATTTTTCTTGCTCTTTCAACGATAAGTTTATCTTCTTCACTAAGCTCATCCATACCCAAAATAGCAATAATATCTTGTAGATCTTTATATTTTTGAAGAACAGATTGAACGCCACGTGCAACTTCATAATGCTCTTTTCCTATAATTTGAGGATCTAGCATTCTAGAAGTAGAGTCAAGAGGATCAACAGCAGGATAAATTCCTTTTTCAGCTATAGCTCTATTTAGAACAGTTGTAGCATCTAAATGTGCGAAAACAGTTGCAGGGGCAGGATCTGTTAAGTCATCAGCTGGTACATAAACAGCTTGAACTGAAGTAATAGATCCTTTTTTAGTTGAGGTAATTCTTTCTTGGAATTTTCCCATCTCGCTTGCTAAAGTTGGCTGATAACCCACAGCAGAAGGAATTCTTCCTAAAAGAGCTGACATTTCAGAGCCTGATTGAGAAAATCTAAAAATATTATCAATAAACATTAAAACATCAAGACCCATTTCATCTCTAAAATATTCTGCCATAGTAAGACCTGTTAAAGCAATACGATTTCTTGCTCCTGGTGGTTCATTCATTTGTCCATAACATAAAGCAACTTTATCTAATACGTTGCTTTCTTTCATTTCGTTGTATAAGTCATTTCCTTCACGCGTTCTTTCTCCAACTCCTGCAAATACAGAATAACCACTATGTTTAAAAGCAACATTATGAATAAGTTCCATAATAATAACGGTTTTCCCTACTCCTGCTCCTCCAAAAAGTCCTACTTTTCCACCCTTAGCATAAGGAGCTAATAAATCAACAACTTTAATTCCTGTTTCAAAAATTTCGCTTTTTGTGCTTTGTTCTTCAAAAGCTGGTGGATCTCTATGTATAGACCATTTTTTATCAAAATTGATTTCTTCTCCTTCATCAATTAGATCACCAGTTACGTTAAAAATTCTTCCTAAAACTTTTTCTCCAACAGGAACACTAATAGGACTTCCTAAAGCTTTAACTTCAAGTCCTCTTGTGAGTCCATCTGTCATATCCATAGCAATAGTTCTTACTCTATTATCTCCTAAATGTGCAGCAACTTCTAAAATAAGTTTTTGTTTTTTACCTTCATTTTCAAAATCAACTAATATTGCTTCATTAATTTTAGGTAAGTATTCATTAAAATCAATATCAACAACAGGTCCTAAAACTTGTGAAATAAATCCTTGCATTATATTAATTCTCCTTCAATTCTATTTCATTGACTCAACACCACTGATAATTTCAATCAGTTCTGTAGTAATTGATTCTTGTCTTGCTTTATTGTAAGCTAAATTAAGCTGTTTTACTTTGATTTTTGCATTATTTGTTGCATTATCCATTGCTTGCATTCTAGCACTATGTTCTGCTGCTAAAGAATCAATTAGTGCATAATACATATTGTATTCAAAATAAGTTTTTAATAAATCTTCTAAAAGATCTGTATTTTCTGGTTCTAAATCTATGAGCGAATTAGAACCTATATCAAGATCTTTTGAAGGCTCAACAGGTATAAGATGATTGATGAATAATTCTTGAGTAATCATATTTTTATATCCATTATGAATCAATATAACTTCATCAGTCAATCCATTTAAATAATCTTCTACAATATCTTTAATTACAAGCGATGCTTTTTCATAATTAGGGCTTGAACTTAATCCAAGGTATTCTTTAAAAAGTTTTTTTCCTTGAAAATTAAAATATTCAATTCCAGTTTTACCAATAGCTCTTAATCTAACATTAATATTTTTATTTTTATAATCATTTAAAATCTGATTTACAGCTTTAATGGTTTTAATATTAAAACCACCGCAAAGTCCTTTATCTGCTGTTATAAAAACTATATCAGAAGTTTTTATTTGATCTTTTTTATGGAAAAATTTAAATCTTGAATCATTTTCATCATATGTAATTTTATTAATTTCAAATGATATTTCACTTAACATTTGTTCAATTTTTTGAGCATAAATTTTTGCTCTACTTGCAACTTCTTCAGCTTTTTTAAGTTTAGCAGTAGAAACAAGCTTCATTGCATTTGTAGTTTTTTGAGTGTTATTAACACTCTTAATTTTTCTTTTTATTTCTTTTAAGCTAGACATTAAGAACCTTATAAGTTATTTGATTTAAATTCATTAATAGCTTTGATTATTTTTTCTTCTAATTCTTTATCTAAAGCTTTTTTTGAACGAATTTCTTCAAAAATTTCTGGATATTTTGATTCAATGAATGTATAAATTCCTTCTTCGAAATTTTTAATCTCAGAAACAGCAATATCATCTAAAAATCCTTTAGTTCCAGCAAAAATAATAATAATTTGTTTTTCGATAGCTAAAGGAGAATAAGGGGGTTGTTTTAAAACTTCTACCATTCTTTGACCACGTTCAAGCTGTTTTCTACTTGATTCATCTAGATCACTTGCAAATTGTGCAAAAGCTTGTAATTCTCTATATTGAGCAAGATCAAGTCTTAAAGTTCCTGAAACTTGCTTAGTTGCTTTAATTTGTGCAGCACCACCAACCCTAGAAACTGATAATCCAACGTTAATAGCTGGACGAATTCCTGAGTTAAAAAGATCTGTTTCAAGGAAAATTTGTCCATCAGTAATTGAAATAACATTAGTAGGAATATAAGCTGAAACATCTCCTGCTTGAGTTTCTATAATTGGCAAAGCTGTTAATGAACCTGCACCTAATTCATCATTTAATTTACTTGCTCTTTCAAGTAGTCTTGAGTGGAGATAGAAAACATCACCTGGATAAGCTTCACGTCCTGGAGGTCTTCGTAAAATCAAAGACATTTCACGATAAGCTACGGCATGTTTGCTAAGATCATCATAAATAATTAAAGCATGTTTAGAATTATCTCTAAAATATTCTCCCATTGTTACACCTGAATAAGGAGCAAGATATTGTAATGCTGCTGGATCAGAGGCGCCAGCATTTACAACAATAGTATATTCCATTGCGCCATGTTCTTCTAGTTTTTTAACTACTTGAGCTACATTACTTTGCTTTTGACCTATAGCTACATAGATACAAATAACATTTTGTCCTTTTTGGTTTATAATAGCATCTACTGCAACCGTTGTTTTTCCCGTTTGTCTATCTCCTATGATAAGCTCTCTTTGACCACGGCCAATTGGAACAAGGGCATCAATAGCTTTAATACCTGTTTGTAAAGGCTCATGCACGCTTTTTCTAGCCATAATTCCTTTTGCTTTTTCTTCTACAAAACGTGATTCATTGCTAGAAATAGAACCTTTACCATCAATTGGTTCTCCTAAAGCATTGACTACACGACCTATTAGAGCTTCTCCTACAGGAACTTTTAAAAGTTTTTTTAGTCTCTTAACACTACTTCCTTCTTTTAAGGTTTCACCTTTACCAAGAATAACAATACCAACACTACTTTCTTCAAGGTTTAAAGCCATTCCTTTTTCGCCATTTTCAAACTCAACCATTTCTCCGGCCATAATATTTTTAAGCCCATAAACTTTAGCAACCCCATCTGCAATAGAAATAATTTTTCCAGTTTCTTCAATTTCAAGGTTTAAATCAAAGTTTTCAATTTTTTCTTTAATTATTGAGCTGATTTCATCGGCTTTAAATTTCATTCATTCTCCTTAAATAGTTTTCAATATAAATTCACTTATTTTATTTTGGAAAGTTTTTATAGAAAAAGATATTTCATAATTTAAATCTTCTATATCAATTTTAATTTCATTGTTATTTGTAATTTTATTTTCTAGTTTAATTTGAGCTTCTAGTTTAGATTTAAGTTTTTCTTCAATTTCTTTTAAAATTTCTGTATCAAGTTTTTTTTCAGAATAAATAATTCCTTTATAGGTATTATTTTGAAAAGATTTTTGTTTTTGAAGCTCTTCGATAATCTCAGGAATAAATAAAAGTCTAGAATTATCTGCTAAAAGTTTTATAAAATTTTCAAAATAAGTATTTTTTTGATCAAGAAAAGAAAGTATAAAATTAACTTTTTTTTCTTTATGTATTTGTGTATTTTCCAATATATTTATAAAACGAGGAATGCAAAAAGCTTGGTAAATTATACATAAATTTTTATAAAATTTATCGAAATCTTTTCTTGATACAATAGCTTTTGCATATTTTTTAGCTATAAGTTTATCAGCCATTAAGATACCTTTTTCATAACAATATCAATCATATCATTTTGTTTTAAAATAGTATTTGACTCTTTAAAGAGTTCAGATAATATTTGAGATATAATTTCTTTTTCTATTTTTTTAGTTTCATAATTTTTTTGTTCTTCAAAATATTTATTAAGCAAATCAATTTCGTTTTGAGTTTCATTTTTGATTTTTTGAACTAAAAGTTCTGCTTCTTTTTTTGCATGATTTAATGCATTAACTGCTTCAGCTTTTGTTTCTTCAAGTTTTTTAGTCATTTCAAATTTTTTAGTTTTACTTTCTAATAGTTTTCTTTGAATTTCATCTAATTTTGAAGAAATTTGAAAAATACGATTTTTATAGAAATTTTTAAGTGGAGTAGCAATAAAATAATACAATATGGCAATAAATATTAAGAAATTAATCACTCTTGGTATTATGTCATAATCCCCATTATTAGAGCTTGCTAATGCATAGACTGGGAGTAAAAAAAATAAAAATTTTAACTTTTGCATTATTATCCTTAGATTCTTTTGATACTATTTTGTAGACTTTGTTTTAACTCTGGTAAATGTTCTAGTAAGCTTTCTTTTAATTGCTGTTTTTGATTTTCTAAATCTTTATAAAATTCTTGCATTTTATTTTCTATTTTTTCTTTCTCAAGTTTTATAAGCTCATTAGCTTCTTCTTTAGCTTTGTTTAGAGCTTCTTGTTTAATTTTATAAATTTCTTCCCTTGTATTTTTATGAATTTCTTCTACTTCTTTATTAACATCTAAAATTTCTTGTGAGTTTTCTTTTACTTTATTTTCATCATTTTTTATAGAACTGTTTCTTTCATCTATAAATTTTAAAAGGGGTTTATAAAGCATAGAATTCAAAATAACTATCATAGCTAAAAATATAAAAATAGTTGCTAATATTATGGAAAGATGGACATCATCAAACATAAAGCTCCTTGATTATTTTAATTTTTAAGCTTTTTATTATATCTTAGAAAAAATAATTTTTCAACTAATTTTTTCAATCATTTGTCTTAGTTTTTTTATTATATCGATATTTTTTAAATGTATGATAAGGTTTTTTTTATTTTTTTCACATCTAAAACCTTTGTTATTTAATGATTTTATAAGTTCTTTAAGCTCATTTTCAAATTCAGTATTATTTTCTAAATTAGCATTTTCTTGATTTTTGATTTTTTTAACAATTTTTTCAGTATCATGAACGCTTAGTTGTTGCCCAATAATGCTACTTGCAATCATTTTTTCATCTTTTTTGTTTAATCCTACAAGAATTTTAGCATGTCCTTGTGAAATTTTTCCTTCGATAATAAGATTTTGCGTACTTGGATCTAAATTTAGAAGTCTTAAAGTATTAGTGATTTGCGTGCGACTTTTATTAACAAGTGATGCAAGATTTTCTTGGGTAATTTTGTGAATTTCTATTAGATCTTTATATGAATTTGCAAGTTCAATAGGATTTAAATTTTCTCTTTGAATATTTTCTATAAGTGCCAATTCTCTTAACTTTTCTTCTTTGGCATCAGAAACTAAAGCAAGTATATTTTCATATCCTAATATTTTATAAGCTCTAAGTCTTCTTTCTCCTGCAACAAGAATATAATGATTTTCTTGTTTTAAAACTATAATAGGTTGGATAAGTCCATATTGTTTAATAGAATTTGCTAATTCATTTAAAGCTTCTTTGTCAAAATATTTTCTTGGCTGAAAAGGATTGACTTTAATTTTTTCAACCGGAATTTGAATGGTTTTGTTTTTATCAAGCCCTAATTCTTTGCTATAAACTTCATCTATATCGCCGATAAGTGTTGCTAAACCTTTATTTTTATTTAATCCCATTTATTTATCCTAAAATTGAATAAGCTAAATTCTGATATGCTAAAGAACCAGGAGATTTAATATCATAAAGTATGATAGGTTTACCAAAACTAGGACTTTCAGCAAGTTTTACATTTCTTGGTATAACTATGAAATCATCTTCGTTTCCATTGATTGTAAAAAGTTGTTTTTTAAAATTTTGTTTTAAATCTTCAACTACATCTTTAGAGAGATTATTTTGAGAACTATACATTGTTGGTAAAAATCCTCTCACTTTTAATTTAGGGTTGATTGTTTTTTTGATTACTTTAATAGTGTTTAAAACCATTGCAACACCCTCTAGAGCATAAAATTCACATTGTATAGGGATGATTACACTATCACTTGCAGCAAATGCATTGATAGTAATACTTCCTAAAGCAGGAGGAGAATCTATAATAATAAAATCATATTCATTTTCTACTTCTTTAAGTTGGTTTTTAAGAACAATTTTTTTTTCATTACTTTCACCTTTAGCAAGTTCTTGTTCTATGCCAACTAATCCTATATTAGAAGGGGCAAGATGAAGTTGATTGAGTTCGGTTTTTAAAATAATATCAGAAAGCTTTTTTTTGCCTATAAAAACATGATAGATATTATATTCATAATTATTTCTATTAAATCCCAGTCCAGTGGTTGCATTTGCTTGAGGATCAACATCTATTAATAAAACCTTTTTTTCAGCAACAGCCAAAGAAGCAGCTAAATTAACGGCGGTTGTTGTTTTTCCTACTCCACCTTTTTGGTTTGCAATTGTTATAACTTCGCTCATCTTAAACTATATACCCTTTTATTATTTAATAATATCGATCCATCTTCATATAAGAAAGCATCTTTTAAAGAAAAGATTTTTCCTTCATAATGGACATTAAATTGTTTTGATTTTTCAAATTCTATCATATACTTGCTAAAAATATTCTTCCATAATTTTTTTTGCATTAAAGTTTCTATAAATTTTAAAACTAATTCATCTAATTTTATATCAATATCCAATAAGGAGCTATTTTCAGGGCAATATTTTAAATTTAGTCCTATCCCGCCTATAATAAAATTTTTAATTTTTGTGCTTATTATTCCTCCAATTTTTTTATTTTCTATGTATAAATCATTAGGCCATTTAAGCCAAGTTTTTGATCCTTTTTGAGCTAAGATTTCTTTTAATAAATAAGCAAAATAAATACTTATAGAAGCTAAAGGTAAGTCTTTAGGAAGATCTTGCTTATCAATACAAAAGGAAAGATGTAAATTTCCTTTAGAGCTTTGCCAAGAATTTTCTCTACTCCCAATACCATTTGTTTGTTCAAGTGCATAAATAGCTAGATTTTTTTCTATTTTATTTTTACGAATTTCATCACATAAAAAAAGATGAGTTGAGGCTATTTTGTCAATACAAATAATTTCCACATTTTAACCTTTTTCCATTAAGGTAAGTGCGTCCATCTAAGATCTTTTTACCATTTTCTTGGATTTTTTTAATACGCAAAATTCCTTGTTTGCAAGTAAGTAAAAAACTTTCTTTTTCTAATTCTAAAATTTGTCCCTCTTTAGTGTGCTGTGTTGATTCATCTATAAGTTCAAGTTCTAGAAATTTTAAACCTTTATCTAAAAAAATTCCAGGCCAAGACATAAAGGCTAAATATTTTTGATAAATTTTTTTTGCATTATCTAGAGTGATTAAACCATCTTCTTTTTTAATTTTTTTACAATATGTTGCTAAATTTTCATCTTGCACTATAGGAACAATAGAGTTATAATTTTTTAAAGTGCTAACACAAAGTTTTGCCGCCAAATGAGCCAAAAGTTCAAAAACTTCTACAGCATTTTTATCTTTTATATCACACTCTATGCTTTCAAGTATAGCTCCAGTATCAAGTCCAGCATCCATTAACATTGTGCAAACTCCGCTTTTTTCATCTCCATTTAAAATGGCACTTTGTATAGGAGAAGCACCACGGTATTTTGGTAAAAGCGAAGCGTGTAGATTAATACAAGGTGCAATATCTAGGATATTTTTAGGCAAGATTTTTCCATAAGCAGCAACGACTATAAAATCAGGTTTTAAATCTTTTATCTCATCAATAATTTTTTCATCTTTTAAGCTTTTTGGTGTAAAAATAGGAATATGCGGTGCATTTTGACTTAAAAATATTTTTGTATCACTAGGTGTTAAAATTTGTTTTCTTCCTACTGCTTTATCAGGTTGAGTAAAAAGAGCTAAGATATTAAATTTTTTATCTATTAATTCTTTTAAAATACAAGTTGCATAAGAAGGTGTTCCCATAAAAATAATGTTTTTCATATTTAATTTACCTATATTAAAATACTTTGAATTATAATAAATATAGGTAAATTATATATTTAGTTAAAATTAAAATTCCATGTTCCTTGATTTGTTTCGATTTCAACTTCTAAAATTTTATTACAGCCTGAAAGTGGAACTTGCCAACTTTGACCATAAGATAGAGTTTTTTCTATTTTTATATCTTTTTATCCAATAATCCACCCGCTCTGCAATCTCCCTTTCCTCTATTAGGTATTATCTTTGTAATTTCTATAGTATTTACCAAAGAAGTGATCTCTAAATACTGGGTATTGTATTAAAAATAGGGTTATATCTTTCGCCTAGTGAAATTTCAATTGGAGCTTCTTTATCGCTACAAGCAATAAATAATAAAGCACAAAATAGGGCTAAAAACATTTTTTAATATATTTTCTCCTTTTTTAATCTATTATAATAGAGTGAAATAAAATTATAAAACAAATATACCTTAATCTATCATAATAGATTAAGGTATAAAATTTGGCTTATCAGTTTAATCAAAATGAAATAGATAATTTTTATAAAAAAATTGCAAAAAATGTTTCTAGATTAAGGAGAGAAAAAGGTTTGTCTCAACTTGAATTAAGTCTTGAAATAGGTTATAAGTCTTGCTCTTTAGTAGGTGGAGCTGAAGCAGGATATAAAAATATACATTTTAATCTTGAACATCTTTATAAAATTTCAAAAGTCTTAGATATAGAAATGGCAGAATTTTTTAAAGAGTTTTAAATCAACTTTTACTAATCATTGATAAAATCCTATTTAATAAAAAGTTATTTTACATTATAAGTTTTTATGATTTGAAGAGAAAACAAAATGTTGTTTTTGTTAATTTTCAAATAAAGTTCCGCCTATTTGTTTATTTTCAAGTAAAAATGCCTTAATAACACTTAAGTCAAAGCCACTTGCTAAAAACATTTTTTTATTATTTTCAAGTAAAAATTTAGCAGCTTTTAATTTGGTGATAATGCCTCCAGTTCCATGCTCGCTTCCAGTTTTTACTGACATATCAAGCCAAGAATCAAGAATTTTATCGACTTTATCTAATCTTTTAGCATCTTTAAATTCGCTAGGATTTTTATCATAAAAACCATCAATATCACTTAAGATTACAAGTAAGTTGGCTCCAAAATAATATGTTGCATAAGCACTTAAGCTATCATTATCTCCAAAAACTATTTCTTCTATGGCTGTGGCATCATTTTCGTTAATAATAGGCAAAATCCCTAAATTTATCATAGCATCAATAGCATTTTTAGCGTGTTTTGTGGCTTTTCTTGAATCAAAATCTTTAGCAGTTAGTAAAATTTGTCCGCCTATTTTATTGAATTTAGATAAAAATTCATTATAAACACTCATTAAATAAGGCTGTCCAATAGCAGCTAAAACTTGTTTATTGATTAAATTTTTCCTATCAATGTTAAGTTTTGTATATCCAGCTGATATAGCAGCTGAAGTTACTAAAATCACTTCATATTTTTTCATCAAAGTTGTTAAAAACTCAACTAAATTGCCTAAACGTTTAAGGCTTAAAGCATTATCTTCGCTAATAACGTGAGAACCTACTTTGATGATTATTCTTTGCATTTTTTTTCCTTATAAAAATCAGATAAAATCCATATAATTTTGTTTAAAAGTTCTAAATTTTCCACATCTAAAATATACCATTGTTTAGCTTTGGGAAAAGGAAATCCAAGCTCATTTTCTCTTAATAATTCTTCAAGACACGGAAGTTTTTTTGTATATAAAGTATTATTGCAAATTAAAAATGCTGAGTTAGAATTTATATATATACAGTATTCTCCAAACATTTTTTTTGCGTTAAAATTAAAAGGCGTATCGCAAGCTTTTAAACATTCTAAAACAAAATCTTTAAAATCATTACTACTTGACACATTTTAATCCTAAAATTTTATAAAATTTACCATTTTATTTTTAAGTTTTAAAAATTTATTTTATTTAATCATTTAAATTTTTATCTTTTCTTAAATTTTTGATTTCTTTTAAAAGAATAAATTTAAGCTCTTTAAGCCCTGTTTTTTCAAGACTTGAAACGTTAATCAAAAAGCTTTGGATATTGTTTATTTCTTTTAAATAATTTTTTAAATTTTCTAAATTTAGGGTTATTTGCTTAGCAAATTCTTCTCCTAAATTTACACTATCACTTTTTGAAATCATTATGCCAAATTTTCTTTCATAAAGTTTAGATGAAAATTGTTTAAGTTCATTTCTTAAGATGATAAATTGTTCCTTTAAACTCATTTCTCTCATAGGATCAAGCACAAAAAGTAAAAAACTTGTTCTTTCAATATGTTTTAAAAATTCAAGTCCTAAGCCTTTTCCATTGCTTGCCCCTTCAATAATACCTGGAATATCCGCCATTACAAAAGAATTGTATTCATCTACATCTACAAGCCCTAATTTTGGAGTAAGTGTTGTAAATTCATAATTTGCAATCTCAGGTTTGGCATTAGATACTACGCTTATAAGGGTCGATTTTCCTACATTTGGAAAGCCAACAAGTCCTACATCTGCAATAAGTTTTAATTCAAGTCTTACAAAACGACTTTCCCCTTTTATGCCTGGTTGTGCATAATCAGGTCTTTGGTTGGTTGCGTGTTTAAAATGTGTATTCCCAAGCCCGCCTTTTCCACCTTTTAAAAATAATTCTTTTTGTCCTTCTTTGGTTAAATCAAGCAAAACTTCATTTGTGTTTGCATCAATAATTTGAGTTCCTTCGGGCACTATAAGATTTAAATCTTCACCTTTTTTACCATTTTTATTGCGTCCCATTCCTGCAGATCCATTTTGAGCACGTAATTCTTTTTTTCCTTTAAAATTAGCTAAAGTATGTGTATTGTTATCACATATAAAATAAATATTTCCACCATTTCCACCATCGCCACCATCAGGACCACCTAAAGGCACGTGTTTTTCACGTCGAAAGCTTACAGCTCCTTTGCCTCCATTACCAGAGGTTAGGGTAATTTTAACACTATCAATAAACATTTATAACCTTAAAAATTTTTGAAAAAGTATATCAAAATAAAATAAAATTCAAAAATTTAACTTTTATAATGTTAATTATTTAAATTTTAAACCTTTATTTGTATTTATATTTAAGGTATTATTTTTTATTATTAAATATTATTAAAATGTAATATTAATAATAAAGAATTTAAATAAAAAATTATAAAATATTTTATGGTTTAATATCAATTCTTATAAGTTTTTGTTTAATGATAAATTTGAAGTGAAATTTTAAAAAATACAAAAATTGAATTTTTGTTACATTTATATTAATATCTAAAAGATTTTTTTGATATTTTAATTATATTTTGTTTCTCTTATTTTAAAAAATAAATAAAAGAGTATTTTTTATTTATATGATTAAAAATAATTTCTATTAAATTTTTAAAATACCAAATAAACTATTTATAATTAAAATTATAAATTATTATTAGTTTTTTTAATTTCGTTTTTATTGTTTTGCTTGGCAAGTTGTTATTTTAGGTCTTATTTAGAATTTTAAAATTTGATTTATATAAGTAATTTCTAGACTTTAGTCTAGAAATTAAGCAGGATAAACAGAAACTTTTTTTCTGTCTTTATCTTTTCTTTCAAATTTTACAAAGCCATCAATTAAGGCAAAAAGAGTATGATCTTTTCCCATACCTACATTATTTCCAGCGTGAGTTGCAGTTCCTCTTTGACGAATGATGATATTTCCAGCTCTAACAAATTCGCCACCAAATTTTTTAACACCTAAACGACGTCCTATAGAATCGCGATTATTTTGAGTTGAACCTTGACCTTTCTTGTGTGCCATTCTTTTACTCCTTAAGCTTTAATATCTATAACTTTAACACGGGTAAATTGTCTTCTAAAACCGCGTTTGAGTTTAGAGTCTTTTCTACGTCTTTTTTTATAAATAATAACTTTTTTATCTTTTCCGTGGCATATAACTTCTAAGACAACTTTTGCACCTGCTATAAAAGGCGCACCTACCTTTAAATCCTTATCGTTGATAGCTAAAACTTCATTAATTTCTACGCTTGATTTAATTTCTGCTTCAAAATGATCAAGCTTTAACTCATCTCCAATACTAACTTTATATTGTTTTCCACTATGTTTAATAATAGCATACATATTACTTTTCCTTTTTAAGGTAAGTTACCATAAAGCACCAAATTTTTGGTTTAAAAGCTTTATTGGCCGATTAAAAGTTTTAATTCTAGCTAATTTTTCTTTAATTTTTAATGAATTTAAAAACCTAAATTTACTCCACCACCTTGTTCTATTTTATAATTTGCATCACGTCCTATTGTATAACCATTTCCATTATTTCCACTATTTAAAGGTCTGCAAATATCGCCTACTTTTACACTTCCTTCTATAATTTTTGCATAAGAAAGCTTTGGGCTGGTGCGTGTGATTTCAATATTTCCTGTTTTAGTTTCTACTCTTGCTGTATTTTCTTTGGTATAGGCATCTTTTATAACTTTTCCAAGTGAAAAACACTCATAAGTATCACCTTGATTTAAACTTTGAGAAAATACAACTTCATTGTTTTCAACGCTAGCAACTTTTAAAGGATAAATAGCATTTAAAATATCTCCTGAAATACGATTTGCTATTTGTTTAAGAACAGATTCATTGGCACTTAGACTATTATCTTTAAGATTTACTTTCATGCTTAAAGTATTGGAAAATTTAATTTGTCTTGTAGCAAATAAAAGCACACGATAATCTATTACTACTTCAACTTCTGTTTTAGTTTTTCCTGTAAGATTACTTGTTTTTTGTTTGCCATCAAGCCCTGAAATAGAAAATAATAAAATATAATCTGTGGCTAATACATTTTTAAGTTTATAAATTTCATCACTTGCTGTATCGCTACTTTTGATAATAGCTTTTTCCATTTCATAATATCCATTTGAGTCACGATCTAAAACGTTAAATTTACGACTTTGCAATAAATCAGAAATAATTTTTTGTTGCAAGCTTGCACCTATGCCACGTTTTATAGGATCTGGCGTTGAGTCAAATACTACTATGCTTCTTCTATTATCCGCACTGAGTCCAGGGGTTTGGTATTTTTTGGTTGTTGTGGTTTTTTTGATTATAACTTTAACATTAAATCCATTATCAGTTTGGGTTTTAGAAATAACTTCATAAGAATCAAAATTTCCTTTTGTTACACGACGAATTTCACCATTATAAGTTTTTTCTAAATTCTGTCCATTTTTATCTTTTTTGCTATGGGTTTTAAAATTTGTACTCTGACTTAAAGTGCCACCATACATACGAGATATAGCATCAGCTAAAGCTTTACCTATAGCTTGTTCATAAGTGCTACCATAGCCTTCGCCTTGTGTTTGTTTTGTTGTGCTAGTTGTAACAACTTTGGCATCTAAAAATGCCAAAAAAGTTAATAATATAAATAAAACTCTCATAAATTTCCTTTAAAAATCATCTACATCAAGGTTTGATGAATGTTTTACACTAGGTTTAACTTGCTTTGGGGTATTGTTAGATTTTATTGTCTCATAATTTGAATCAAATCTTTTATTAGCAGCTTCTATGCTATCCATAGAATAATATCGTATCACACCTACTATTCTATAATCACCCTTATCTATATCCCATATTCTTGCATCTTCAATTCCTCTTAAACTCATACTTGAATCAGCACTAAAATCTTTTGACATTTCTTTTATTAGTGAGGTTTGGGGTCCTGTTTTTTTAGCATTATAATTAGTAGTATCTCCTTGAGAAACAGCTTTCATCATAGCTTTTTTTACTTTTTCTTTTGTTGAACTATCTTTTATATTTGCCGATATACTTGAAGATAGAAATGCTGATATAAAAGCATCTGCTCTATTTCTAGCGCGATCTTCGGATTCATTTTGATACTCTGTATTCATTCCCTCTTCTTTTATAAAAGAGTCCATACCATAAGCTAAAATTGAAGGGCGACAATTTTCATTATAAAAATATTTTATACCTAAATGTGAAAGTAGATCTTCATCTTCTAAAGCATCTGCTATTTCATCAGGATTTTTACATTGTTCTTTTTTTTCTGTAGGTTTTGATTGATGACCTTGTTTTAAATCCCTAGCAAGTTGTAAAGAATTTGGTGTAGTATAAGCTAAAACACCCACTTGATATCCATCTTCATCATTTACTATAAAAGTTTCATAAGGAATTAAACCTGTAATTTCATCCATAGCAGTTTTTGAAAAAGCTTGATTATAAGTATTTTCAAAAATTTTATCTTCTATTTCTGCTATAAATTTAGGATCTTTTTTTTCAGGTGGTAATTTTTGCGTAAATGTAGATATAAGATTTTCTAAAACTTTAAAAATTTTATCTGCATTTTCTTGTGCATCTTTTAATTTTTTCAATTCTTTATCTGCTTCAGCTTGTAATTGTTGATTTAACTTATCATCTGGAATAGTTTTGTGAAAATAAGATAAAGTTTCTTTAATGGCAATAGTTCCTGCTTTTGATAAAACCATATTTGCTTTAAGATTTAAAACCGCTTCAGAATAAGACATAGCTAAATAATCATAATATTGTGGATCTTCAGGTCCTACGCCAATAGATGCTTTTGCAGTATAAACCATAGCTTGTGGATTTTTCTTTTTAAGAGCTTTGGCTGATTTATTCATAAGATCTGACAAATTTATCTTTTTTGGTTTTGTAACCGGTGTTTGTTCTGATTTATCCGGCTCGATAATTTCGACAGGTTGCGAACCTTGTCCATAAAGCAAACTTGCCACAACTAAAGAGCTAATTAATAATAATTTTTTCATTTTTTTCCTTTATAAATGTTATAAAAAAAGCCCAAGTTTGTTTTTGCAAACTCAGGCTAAAATTTTTTAAATAAATTTATTTTTACCAAGTAACTGATTTGCTTGAACCTGTTTTGTCAATAGTTTTTTCATCTTCCCAATATACAAGACCTGAATTTAAGTCAGTAACTCTTAATAAAAAGAAATATTCTACTTGAGTTTTACCATTGCTAAGTTTAACATTGTCTTGTCTTATTTTGCCTGCTAATGAAAAATCAGGTGAAACAAGTGTTCCTTTTTTGGCTATGGTGCTTTGATTAAATTCATCATTATCTCTTAATTCTCTAACATCTTCGCTCATACTATCAAGCGCTCCACCTGCTGCAACAGCTGAAGTTAATACAAATTTGCCTGAACGTCTTAATGCTGAGGTGATTTTTGCAGTAAGTTTTTCTGTATCAATTCTTTGAGGAGTATCATTTACTACTCTACCAATAGCAATAACTTTTCTTTGACCTGCTTTAATATTTGCAAAAGCTGGATCGCTAAGCATACTATTTATCATAGTTTCAGCTGCATTTTCAAAATCTTCTCTATCAAGACCTAAAGTAAGCGCGTCACCTTTTTTTACTTGACTTGCTTTTCCATCTGTATAAGTTGTTTGCACACAACCACTGAAAAATAATGCTCCTGCAAGAGCTGTAACTAAAATTTTTGTTTTTTTCATTTTTTATCCTTTAATTTTTTGTTTTAATATTAATTCTAAAATCTTTTGCTCTAAGATCAGCTGAAATTTTATGAATAATTACCTCTTGTTTGGCTGGAATTCTTAAATATTGGTATTCTTCATTTAAGACATCACGCAACACAAAGCCATTGCTATCTAACCAATCCACCTTATACATAATATCTTTAGAAAAAGTACTATATAAAATTACTTCAAATTCTAAATAACCATTATTGTTGATACGTTTATTAAATTGTTTTACCAAGCTTTTTGGTAAATTTGAATTTATTATTGCATTGTTAGAAGTGCTTGTATCAGCTTTGTAAGAAGCACAAGCACTAAAAAGCATTACTATAATAAGTAAAAGCCATTTTTTCATTTTTTAACCTTATTTTTGGATCAAATCTACACTAGTTGGTAAATAAGGTGCAAAAGAACGCACTATAATTAGAGCATTTTTATTTTTATCAATATTATTTTGATAAATTTCTTGCCTTTGTGGATCTTTTATGCTAATACTGCCTGAATTTTCAATCATAGCCACAGAAATACTTTTAGGCAAACCTCTCCAAGAACGCACATCAGCTTTATTTGTCGCTGCAGTTGCAACTGAGCTTGCTAAAGAAAACCAACCGCCGCTTGAGTCATTATTTGCCACAGCTGCATTTAAAGTAATTTTAATAATAGTTTGAGCTAAGGCTTTGCTAATCATTGCTGGCATATTGATTTTAAATTCAGTTGCTACAATATCATCTAAATCTACAACTTCAGTAGTATTAATACCATTGATATTTAAATTTTCAAAAGAAGCTTCTCTTTTTTTCAAAGTTTGCAAAGCAAGACTTGTACTAATGATATTTTTATTTACTATAAAAGGTAAAGTTATGCTAAATTCATCTTTTACTACACCCATACCATTTTCATAAACAACAAAAATATATTTTTTATTATTTTTAGAATTGATTTTTTTTGCATAATTGTTAAAAATTTTAGCTTCTTTTTGAATTTCTTTATTTTTAGGATTGATGATTGCTACTTCTCTAAATAAATCAGCCGCTTTTCTATAATCTTGATCCATAAAGAAAAATACAGAAGCAATATAAGTTGCATAAGGATTTACAAATTTTTTGGTTGTATCAAATTCTTTAAATAAACTATTATATTGTTCTTCGATAACTTTTGAGTTTTCATTCATATTTTTAGTATAATTTGGATCTTCTTTTTTAGCTTTTTCTAAATCTTCTCTATTTTGTGCAATTTGAGCTGCAAAATATTCTTTAGCCTTATCTTGACGCATTAAAGCACGATTAAATTCAACTCTAGCATTGGTATAATCATTTAAATTCATAAAATTAAGCCCTTTATAGACATTTACCATAATTCTTTCATATAAAGAACCATCATAATCAACAATACTATCATTTATTAAAGTAGTAGCTGCGAGTTTTGCACCCTTTTTTCCAACACTTTCTAAATCTACATCATATTTGTAAGCATCTTCTGCTGCATCGAAAAATTCATTGCTTTTGTTAAATTCTTTACAATTTCTTGCGATTAAACCTGTATTGATGCCTGTATAAATAATATCATCATTTTTTTGGATTTTTTCTAAATTTTCATTAAAAAAATCAGCACCGCAATATTTTTGAACTAAAGCATTTTCGAAATTTGAATTTACTTTAGCTTGATTAGCACAAGCTCCTAAAAATAAACAACTTAAACCTATTAAGGTAGTTTTTAAAGGTATTTTTGTCATAAGATTCCTTGAAAAGTAAATTAAATTAAACGAAACATTATAAAAAAATAAAAATACATTGAAAACAATCTTTAAATTTTTAACAAATTTTATTTACAAGATCAATACAATAAAAAAAAGGGGGAAATCCCCTTAAATTAAATAAGTAAAGGCGCGATAAAAAATCCTAAAGTAACAGCAATTACGATAGCTAAAACGCCTGGAATGAAAAAAGAGTGATTGAAAATAAATTTTCCAATTTTTGTTGATCCTGTATCATCCATTTGCACTGCACCCAAAAGAGTTGGATAGGTTGGAAGAACAAAAAGAGCAGAAACAGCCGCAAAACAAGCTACTAACATATAAGAATCGTGTGGATTAGTAGCTGAAATTCCTAAAGCAGCCATAATAACTGGCACAATAGCTTTTGCAGTAGCTGCTTGAGAGTATAAAAGCATACTAGCAAAGAAAAATGCAACTGCAAGCATAGCTGGAGTTTGTTTAACCCAATCACCTGCTATTTCTTTAATCCCTGCTTCGTGAGCACTTACAAAAGTATTGCCAAGCCAAGCTACGCCAAATACACAAACACAAGCTGTCATACCTGATTTAAAAACGCTTGTTTCAATTATTTTAGATGGTTCAACTTTGCAAAGCCAAGTGATTAAAGTTGCTGCAGTAAGTAAGAAACTCATAATAGCTGCATCTCTTGGTATAATCACTGGATCGATCCATTTGATATTATTTGATATTGCTGTGGCATAAAGAACTACAGCTAATACAGCGATTAAAAAGATTGCCACAGAAAGTTTAGCACCCGGTTTATTTTCAGCATGTAAAACCTCATTTGGATCTTTAACAAGACCTGCTTTTAATCTTTCTTGATAGATTGAACATTTGCTTAAATCTAGAGGTGTTATAAGACTTATTATTAAAGCTGTAACCATACAAGCAATAAAAGTTGTTGCAATCCAAATTCCTAATAAAGTAGGGTAATTCCAACCTAGTGGTTCTAATACCCCACTCATATAAACAACAGCAGCACTTACAGGACTTGCGGTAATTCCAATTTGAGATGAAACAACCATTAATGATAAAGGAACACTTGGTTTTATGTTTTGAGATTTTGCTACGTCTATAACCACAGGCATTAAAGAAAATACAGCATTTCCAGTTCCTGCAAGAATGGTTAATAACCAACCGCAAGCTGGAGAAAGATAGTTTATAAATTTAGGGTTAGCTCTTAAAAGCCTTTCTGTCATTTTTACCATGTAATCAAGACCGCCTGCTTGTTGCATAGCAGAGATTGCTGCAATAGCAGCAGCAATAATTAAAATAACATCCCAAGGAATACTTCCTGGTTTAAGCCCTAGGAAAAGTCCTAAAATCACAACTCCTAATCCACCAGCATAGCCTATGGCGATTCCACCTAAGCGAATACCAATAAATATTGCACCAAGAAGAACAACTATTTGCAAGATTATATCTAAGCCCATAGAAATCCTTTATTTCTCTATACTTGGATTTAACATATGTTCAGGAGTTAGATATTCATCTAACTTTTCTTTGGTTAAAAGTTTTCTTTCTAAAACAATATCAGCTACTTTTTTTCCAGTTTGCAAAGCTTCTTTAGCAACTGATGCTGAGTTTTCATAACCTATATAAGGATTTAAAGCTGTTACTAAACATACAGAATTTAGCATAGTTTCTTTGCAATTTTCTGGATTAGCTGTTAAATGTTTTATAGCTTTATTTGCTAAAGTTAGCATTGCATTTTCTAATAAAACCAAAGAATTAAATAAAGCATAAGCAATTCCTGGTTCAAAGGCGTTAAGTTCGAATTCTCCTCTTTCTGAGCAAAGCGAAATTGTAACATCATTTCCTATTACTTCATAGCAAGCTTCTCCAACAACTTCAGGAATAACTGGATTTACTTTTCCTGGCATAATAGAACTTCCTGGTTGTAATTGAGGTAAGTTAATTTCACTTAAACCACATCTTGGACCAGAATTCATAAGTCTTAAATCATTCACAAGTTTAGAAAGTCTAACTGCAGCAGTTTTTAAAGCACCACTAACATGAACAAAATCACCTGTATCTTGAGTGGCTGCTATAAAATCTTCAGCGGGTTTAAAAGTAGTTCCTGTAATTTCGCTAAGATATTTTTCAACTAAATTTTTATAGTCTGGATGACAGCAAATTCCAGTTCCTATAGCAGTTGCGCCTAGATTAAGATAAGTCATTGACTCTCTTGCTTTTGTTATTTTTTCTATATCACTTTTTATATAAGTTGCAAAAGCGTTAAAAGTATTTCCTAAAGTAGTTGGAACCGCATCTTCAAGCTCTGTTCTTCCTATTTTTAAAATATTTTTATATTCTTTAGCTTTGATTTCTAATTCATTTTTTAAAATTTCCATAGCTTTTAATAAATCACCCATTTTAGCATGAACTGCAACTTTAATAGAGCTTGGATAAGTATCATTTGTTGATTGTCCGAAATTTGTATTATCATTTGGATGAAGATATTGATATTCTCCTTTTTTATGTCCCATCATTTCAAGAGCAACATTTGTTATAACTTCATTTACATTCATATTGGTGCTTGTTCCAGCTCCACCTTGTATCATATCAACAACAAATTGATCTAAAAATTCTCCATTGATAATTCTATCACAAGCCTTTGCTATAAAATCAGCTCTATTGGCTTCAATCATTCCTAAATCTTTATTAGCTAAAGCAGCTGCTTTTTTAACTTGTGCAAAAGCTTTAACAAAATAAGGATATTCTTTTAGTTTTCTTCCGCTCATTTGGAAATTTTCCAAAGCTCTATAAGTTTGAATTCCATAATAAACATCATTAGGAATTTCTAGTTCTCCGATAAAATCATGTTCTTTTCTTAAACTCATTGTCAAGCCTTTCTTTTGGAATAATTTATTATAAAAAATAGATTTATAATAAATATTATAATAGAATCATAGTTAATAATTAATTAATAAAAAATTAATTATTAATTTTTTATTGTATTAATAAAAAAATAATTTAATAATAAATATTTTTTTTACAGATATAAAAACTATTTTTATTTTGCTACAATTTTATTAAATTTTTCAAAGTATTTTTTAAGGATAATAATGGAAAATTTAAATATTAAACTCCACCAAATTAAAATGAATGATGATTGGAAAGAATTTTTAAAAGATGAATTTTATAAACCATATTTTTTAGAGCTTAAAAGAAAATATATAGAAGCTATAAAAGAAAATAAAATTATATATCCACCATCTAATTTAACTTTTAATGCTTTTAATCTTACTCCTTTGCATTCTTTAAAAGTTATTTTAATCGGACAAGATCCTTATCATCAACCAAATCAGGCTATGGGTCTTAGTTTTTCTGTTCCAAATGGGGTTAGAATTCCTCCAAGTTTAATAAATATTTATAAAGAATTAAATAATGATTTAGGTATAAGTATCCCAAAAAGTGGCGATTTAAGTTCTTGGGCTAAACAAGGAGTTTTGTTATTAAATTCTATTCTTAGTGTAGAAGCAGGAAAAGCAGCAAGTCATAGTCAGTGGGGATGGCAAGAATTTAGTGATGCTGTAATTTCTAATTTAAATGATAGAAGAGAAAATCTTATATTTTTACTTTGGGGTAATTTTGCTAAAAGCAAGAAAAGATTAATTGATTCACAAAAACATTTTATACTAGAAGCTGCTCATCCTAGTCCTTTGGCTGGAAATAAATTTTTAGGATGTAAGCATTTTTCTAAAGTTAATGAAATTTTAAAAAAACTAGGAAAAACACCTATAAACTGGGATTTAAATTTCTAAAAATTATTTTAAAAAATTCTTAATAGAATTTCTATTAAGAATTTATCTAAATAAATTTTTAAAATCTGTAGTTTGTGTATTGTAGATTGTATTATTACCTATAGATCCAGTAGCTATAATACTTGCTAGTTGTGCGAGAATGGTTTTAATCTCATCTCTTTTATCTTCTATATAAGATAAAATTCCTTCATATCCGTTATTTTCGAGCATTAATAAAGGATTTGTGATTTCAAATTCAAACAATTGTTCTCCAGCATAGACATTAAAAATATTTCCAAATAAAGTCACACTCATAAAAGAGCAATTTTGAATTAAAGATGCAACATTAGCATCTAAGGTTCTTTTTTGTATGTCGTCAAGATGATTAAGCTCTAATCTTTGATTTATATTTTGAGAAACTTTTTTTAAGGTTAGATCTAAAACTTGCAAAGCCCCGATAAAATCATTAGCATCATTAATTTGAGAGCAAATTCGTTTTGCTTCAAAACGACTCATTTCTTTTACTTCACCTAGATGTTTTTTAAGTGTATTTAATCCATCCATTTTTGTCCTTCAATTAATATTTCTAAAAATAGAAAGCAAATACTATTCCTTTATTTGTATAGAATCATTAATCCATATAATTACTTCATTGCTTAATTTATTACAACCTATTTCAAAGGCTTTAAGAATTTCTCTTGGAGTATTATTTGTAATTTTTTCTTTGATGGTAAAATACTTATGAGATATTAAAGCATTATTTTTTACATCAATTAAATTAAGACTTATATTTATTTTTGCGTAATTATCATTTTCTTTTAGAATTTGTTCAAAAGAGTCTATACGTCCTTCTAGTACAATATCAGCATTTATTTTGCTATGTTTTCCAATTAAAGTTTTAAAAAGATGACTTCTTTCTAATTTATCTAATAACATAAAACGTAATAAATTATTAGGAGTATCCGCCCAAAAATGATAAGCATAAATGTCACTTATATCATCTTTTATATAAGTTATATTTTTTGAATTTAAATATAAAGGAAGATCAAGATCTAAAATTTTTAGGGTTTTATCTGTGGTTTTAAAACTTTGATTAAAATCTTGTTCATTGCTTTTTAGTATAAATTCTTGAGATATATCTGTAGTTTTAATTGAGCAAGCACTTAAAAATACCAATATAAATAATAATATAGCTTTCATTTATTCTCCTGGTCCCAATTTTGGTTTATTGTTTTTAAATATCAAATCTGATGGACTTCTTCTTAAATCTTTTAAGAGTTGATTACTTTCTAAAAGTAAGATTTTAAAAAGTTCTAAATTAGAGAGCAAAGAAAAACGTAGATCATCAAAGTTTTCAAGTTTATCATCGGTTTTTTTAATAAGATTATTAAACAAAGTAGAACTATTATTGATATTTTCAAGACTTAATCTAGCATTTTTAGATAAAATACTCACTTCATCTGCCATTATCCCTAGTTTTTTGCTTGTGGTTATGAGATTTTCATTTAAAAGATCAAAATTTTGATTGATATTTGAGCTTAGTGTAGCTAAATTTTGCAAAATAAGTTCTACGTTTTTTAAATTTTTATCACTCAGTAAAATTTTTGATTTATTATCGGCTGTTTTTACAAGAGAAAAAATATGCTCACTTTGTTTATCGATCGCTGTAAAAAAGCTTTCTTTAAATTTTATAATAGGAATGTATGTTTTTGTACTTATTAATTTTTTAGAATTTTTACTTCCGCCTTGAAGTTGGATAAATTTAAGCCCTGTTATGCCTTGAAGTTGTAAAGTAGCGAAAGTGTCTTCTTTTATAGGAGTATTTTTTCTCACTTTAATAAGTATATTAACACTTAAATTATCTTTTTCATCAATACTAATTTTTTCAACATTTCCTATCTCAACCCCTAAAAGTCTTACAGGTGCTTTTACGCTTAATCCTGCCACAGATTCTTGAGTGTGAATTTCATAAAAGCTAAATTCTTCATCTTTTGAATATCCTTCAAACCATATTATAAAAATAAAACTAAAAAAGAATACACCAAAGACAAAAAATCCTATCCAAAAATAACTTGCCTTATTTTCCATAATTACTCCATAAATCTTTGATAAAGCTTTTTATTTTGGGTTTTAAGTTCTTCACAAGTTCCCATAAAAGCGACTTTTTTATCTTCTAAAATGATAAAGCGATCAAGTAGGGTTTTCATACTATCTTTATCGTGGGTTACTAAAATAATATTTAAATTAAAACTTTTTTTCAAATTTAAGATGAGTTCATCAAAAGCACGGCTACTATAAGGATCTAATCCTGAAGTTGGTTCATCTAAAAATAAAAGTTTAGAATCAAGTGCTAAAGCTCTGGCAATAGCTACTCTTTTTTGCATACCTCCACTTAATTCGCTAGGGTAAAGATTTAAAACATTTTCATCAAGACCTACCATTTTAATTTTCATATGAACAATTTCTTCAATTGCATTATAATCAAGCTTTGTGTATTCTCTTAAAGGAGTAGCTATATTTTCAAAAACAGAAAAAAAACTAAAAAGTGCAGCAAATTGAAAAACAACTCCCCATTTTTTTTGTAAAATTAGAGCATTTTTTTCACTAATACCTTTTAATTTGAAGCCTAAAATTTCGTATTCTCCCCCATCAAAATGCTCTAAAAGAAGCATTTGTTTTAAAAGAACTGACTTTCCGCTTCCACTTCCGCCCAAAATTCCAAAAATTTCATTTTCTTTAATTTCAAAATTAACTTTATCGTGGATAAGTTTTGTTCCAAAATAGGTTGTGATATTATGAGCTTTTATTATCATTAAAATCCAATTTTAGTTAAAAATACAGAAAATAGAGCATTAAATGCTATAATCCAAAAAATAGTATCAACAACACTTTTTGTTGTAAAAATTCCAATACTTTGAGTTGTTTTTGCTACATTAAATCCCCTAAAATTAGAAATAATCCCTATTAAAAATCCAAATATAGGAGCTTTAATAATCCCTATAAGTATATTTTTAAAATCAATAGCTTCTCTAAAGCGTCTTAAAAATTCTCCTGCATTTATATCAAGACTAAGTTTTGCAACAATTATACCTCCTAAAACACTTACAATATCGCTTATAATAACTATTAAGGGCATAGCGCAGACTAAAGCCATAACTCTTGGAATAACAATAAATTCAAAAGAATTAAATCCCATGGTATTCATAGCAGCAATTTCATCTGTAATCTTCATAACACCAATTTGTGCTGTATAAGAGCTTGCACTGCGTCCTGCTATAATAATTGCTGCTATAAGGGGTGCTAATTCTCTTGTAGCTGAAATTCCTATTAAATCAACAATAAAAATATTAGCTCCAAATTGAGCAAGTTGATAAGCAGCTTGATAAGCTAAAACAACTCCTACTAAAAAAGCGGTTAAAATTACAATAGGGAGAGCTTTTAATATAGAATCTTCTATGTGATATAAAAAGGCAATAAATCTAAATTTTTTAGGCTTAGCAATACAAAAGGCTAAAGAGCTAAAAAATGCACCTAGGAAATAAAAGAATTGTTTAAACGTCTTAAATAAATTTACACTTAATCTGCCAATATTTATAAAATAGTCTTTATAAGAGAATTTGTTTTGTTCTTTTGGGTAAATTCTTTTATAATTTTTTTCGCACAAATTAAAAAAATGAGAAAAATTAGAACTTAAGTTGAGTCTTTGAACTTTTATATTTTTTTGTGCTAAATCATATTCTAAAGCAAGAAAAAATCTTACTCCAGCAGTATCTATAAATTCTAAATGCGTAAAATCAATGATAATATTTTTTTGACCTAATTGTTTATGAAGTTTAATTTTTGGAAGATTTGTTTTATCCCAAATTCCAAAAATTAAAAGTCTATCTAAATTTTCTTCTTCTTTAAGTTTAAAATAACAAGACATTTTATAATTTAAGTAAAAAGTCACAAAGCTTTGAAACGCTAAAACCAAAATGTTCAAATACTTCTTTTTCTTTACCGCTTTCTCCAAAATCTTTTATGGTGTAAAGTTCATCACAAAATTCGTAAAGCTCATTAGAATTAGCTGCTTCTACGCCTATAACTTTACCTTTTAAAAGTCTTTCTTGATAATCTTTGTTTTGTTTTTTAAAAAGTTCATAGCAAGGCATAGAAATAACATTGCACGCGATCCCATTTTTTTCAAGCTCATTTGCACTTTCTAAACAAAGACTAACTTCACTACCACTTGCTAAAAGGGTAAATTTAGCATTTTCATTTTCTTTAATTAAATAAGCTCCATTTTCTACATCTCCAAAAACAGGTTCTTTTAATGCTTTTAATTTTTGACGCGATAATACAAAAGCACTTGGAGTATCAGCTTTTAAAGCAATTTTCCAAGCTTTTACATTTTCAACTCCATCTGCAGGACGAAAAGTTAAAAAATTTGGCATAGCTCTAAAGGTGCTAAGTTGTTCTATAGGCTGGTGAGTTGGGCCATCTTCTCCAACTCCTATACTATCGTGAGTAAAGATAAAAAAATGTTTTATTTTCATTAAAGCTGCTATTCTTGCAGCAGGTTTTAGATATTCGCTAAAGATAAAAAATGTAGCAGAAAAAGGTAAAAATAATCCATATCTTGCAAAAGCGTTATTAATTGCTGCCATTGCGTGTTCTCTTATACCAAAATGGATATTTTTACCTTCTACAAAATCTCCCATATTGTGAAGTTCTGTTTTATTTGAAGGACCTAAATCTGCACTTCCGCCTAAAAATCCTTTTAAATTTTTAGCTAAGATATTTAAAATTTCTCCATTACTATCTCTTGTGGCTAAGTCTTTATCTTTGAAATCAGGAAAAGTAATTTTTGAAAAATCTGGATTTAAAAGTTTTTCTAATAATTCTTTTTTATCGCTATTTTTTAATTTTGCTTTCCATTTAGCTTCTTCTAAATCTCCAAGTTCTATAGCCCCTTCAAAACGAATTTTTACTTCTTGTGGAATTTCAAAACTAAGTTCAGGATTAAAACCTGAATTTATTTTAGCTCTTTTAATAATATCTATTCCTAAAGGAGCTCCGTGACTTTTATGCGATCCTTCAAGTTCTAAGGCTTTTTTTGCTATTTTTGTATTGGCTATGATAAGACTTGGTTTTTTACAATTTTTAGCCCAAATTAAAGCTTCATTAATAGCATTAAAATCGTGTCCGTCTATTTCTTGGACTTCAAAATTTTGTGCTTTAAAACGCATTTTTACATTTTCGTTAAAAGCCAAAGCAGTATCACCTTCTATGGATATATTATTGCTATCATAAATTAAAATAAGATTGTCTAGTTTATGCACTCCTGCCAAAGAACAAGCTTCATAAGAAATTCCTTCTTGTAAATCCCCATCTCCTAAAAAGCAATAAATTTTATGATCAATAAGATCTTCTCCTAGCAAAAAAGCTGCTTTTTTTGCTGCCATTGCAAAACCTACAGCATTAGCCACTCCTTGTCCTAATGGACCTGTGGCAATTTCTATACCTGGAGTTGAGATTTCTGGATGTCCTGGTGTTTTAGAATGAATTTGTCTAAAATTTTTAAGATCTTTTAAGCTTAAATCATAGCCACAAAGATGAAGGAAGCTATAAATTAAAGCACTTGCGTGTCCACCTGAAAAAATAAGTCTATCGCGATTAAGCCAATTAGGATTTTTAGGATTATGTTTTAGATGAAGACTAAGAGTTGTTAAAATATCAGCTAAACCTAAGGCTACTCCTGGATGCCCTGAGTTGGCTTTTTCTATCATATCAGCACTTAAAAATCTTAAAGTATCTGCTTGTTTTTGAAGAATTTGTATATCCATATTTTACCTTTATTGCAAATATTGCGTAATTAAATTAAATAGTAATTTTGCTAAATTTTTATCTAGAGTTTGAAGATTGTTTTTACATTCTTTGATTAGTTTTTCTTTATGTGAAATAGCTTGTTCAAGCCCTAATAAATTAACAAAAGAATTTTTATTAATATCAGATTTTGAAGATTTTCCACTTTCTTTTTCATTCATTATAACATCAATAATATCATCATTAATTTGAAAGATAAGACCAAGTTTTAAACCTATATTATAAATTTGTTCTGTTTCTTGTGGATCTAATTCACAAATTTCACAACCCATTTTTAAACTAGCGGCTATTAATCTAGCAGTTTTGTGTATATGTAAAAATTCAAGTTCTTCTAAATTTAGTTTTTGATTTTCAAAAAAACAATCAATAGCCTGTCCTATAATCATACCATTAATTCCTGCATTAAAGGCTAGGGTTTGTATTAGATTAATTTTAATGCTATCTTTTAATTTTAAACGCGAGAGCAATAAAAAGGCTTCTGTGTTTAAAGCATCGCCTACTAAAATAGCTGTAGCTTCATCATAGGCTTTATGCAAAGTTTTAAGATTGCGACGTAAATCAGCATTATCCATAGCAGGTAGATCATCGTGGATCAAAGAATAAGTATGCATAAATTCTAAAGCCAAAGCAGCATCTAGTGCATCAGATAAAAGTTTTGGATTTTTAGCTTCTACTACTCCTAAAAGGAGTTGGGCACGAAAATGTTTTCCTCCCGCTTTAAGCATTGAAGCTAGGGCTTCATTGAAAAAAGGATGGAAACTTTTTACATTTGGAAGATGGTTATTTAAGTGTTTTGTAAAAAGTTCTTTCACTTCCTAAGCCTTATGAAAAATTGAAATTCTCCATCTGCTCTAGAGTTAATATCGGTTGCTAAATTATCATAAAAGCGACTTAAAGGCAGTTTATCACTTTTTCTTTGGATTAAAACATTAAAATCATTTCCTTTTATAAGAATATCTTGTAAATTTTTAAAGTCTTTAATAATTTGATTATTAACACGTAAAATTTGATCGCCAACCATAAATCCTGCTGTTGCTGCTTTAGAATTTGGTTCAACTTTTGTTATGATAAGAGCTTTATTAACACTTAGGCCTAAATTACTTTTAAAACTTGTTGGAGCTGGTTTTGGTTTATTGCTTGGAAGATTAAAATGACTTATATCTTTTTCAAAGACAACGCTTGAGATATTAAGTTCTTGATTATCTCTTAAAACATTAAAATAAAGTGTACTTCCCCTGTCGGCAAAAAGAATTTTTTCATTAAGTTTTCTTAAATCTTTTATGTTTTCTCCATCAACGCTAAGGATCTGATCATTGATTAAAAATTGACCATTTTTTCTTACATTTTGAACATATATTTTATTTTCTCTAAGATCAAAATCTACCCCAATATCTCCCCAATAAACATCATTATATTTCATAAAATGTTTTAAATAACGATTTCCAATAAAAGCATTGTTATTGAGTGCAATACCTAGCATATTACAACAAGGAGTGCTTAAAATTCCAATTTTTGAGTTAAAATCAAGTTGATCTCTTTCATTTAGATTTTGTGCTAAATATTTAATATGCCCTATGTAAGCTTTATCTGGATCTAAAATTCCTACCCAATCATTACGTGTTAAATTTTGTTCATCTACCATTTTTGTAGGGATAAGACTAAAATCTGTTCTTACAAGATATAAATTTAAAAATGGATCATATTTTACATATTTGTTAAGCTTTGTATCAGGTTTTTTTATAACAGCAAGTAAATTTTCACCTAAAACAAAAGCATCCATACCTTCATAATTTAATTTACTTGCTTTATTTCTTTCGTAACAAGCTACAAAATCTTCAAATCTTGGTCTTTCTATCGCAAAAGATAAAGAAAGCAAAATAAAAAAACTTAATAAAATTTTAATCATAATTTTAACCCTCCTAAAACATCTGTGGCTAAAGAATTACGATTTCTTGCAACCATAGATAAAACATCGTTAGTGGCAGAAATAAGTAAAATTTGCAAAGATTCTTTATCTTCAAGTAAAGAATCATCTATATTAATGTCAATAATTTCACCTTTTCCATTTGCACTGACCTTAACAAGTCCTGCACCACTTTTTGCACAAAATTCTTTTTTATCAAGTTCTGATTCCATGGCTTTTGCTTTTTCTTGAACCTTGTTTAAAAGTTCTCCCATTTTTGAAAGATCTAAATTATCAAACATTTATTTTCCTTGATTTTTATAAAATTCTTGAATAATAATTTTATCACTAAAAGGATATTTTATACCTTTAATCTCTTGGTAGTTCTCATCTCCTTTGCCTAAAATTAAAACCAAATCATCTTGTTCTTTTAGTTTTAAAGCTTTATAAATAGCTTCTTTGCGATCTGTTATTGTTAAAACTTTTGATTTATTTTCAAATCCTTGCAAAATATCTTCTATAATTTTATTGGGCTCTTCATCTCTTGGATTATCACTTGTAATAATAGCTAATTTAGCATAGTGTTCAACAATTTTTCCCATTAAAGGACGTTTGCTTTTGTCTCTATTTCCTCCCGCACCAAAAACAACAATCATTTTTTTATCTTTAAAGGTATCAAGGATTTTTTCAATTCCATCTGGAGTATGAGCAAAATCGACAATTACATTTTTTTCTATCTCTTCAACTCTTCCACAAACTCCTCCAAAATTTGAAATAGCAGCTTCTAGTTTTTTTATATCAGGTTTTAAAAGTTCATTAATAAGAGCACTTGCAGCTAAAAGATTATAAAGATTAAAAAGACCAAGCAAAGAAGAGTTGATATGGAAACTTTTTTGATTTCCGGCCATTACAATAGCTGAAACACCTTCATTTAAAGAATAAGCTTTAATATGATAATAAGAAGGACTTTCTATGCCATAAGTAAAAGAATTTTTTACATTAAAACGAATAGTTTTTGCATCTTTATTGATAAATTTTATACTTTCATCTGTAAAAAAACTTTCTTTGGCTAAAAGATAATTGTTAAAATTTTGATGAAAATCTAGATGATCTATTGTGATATTGGTAAAAATTTTTGCTTTAAATTTTAAACCTTCAATGCGATTTTGAACTAAAGCATGTGAGCTTACTTCCATCACAAAAAAATCACATCTTTCTTTACTTGCCTTGCTTAAATATTCTAAAGTTTTTAATATAGGCTCTGTGGTAAGAGATTTTTCATTAATTTGTTTATCATTTATAAAAGCACCTCTTGTTCCACAAAGAGCACATTTATATCCTAAATCTAGTAAAATAGAATAAATAGCAGCTGCAGTTGTTGTTTTGCCATTTGTTCCTGTTATACCTATAATTTGAATATTTTCATCAATATCTAAAAGTTTTTTACATTCCTCTACATTGATGATTTTTGCACCTTGTTTTTTAGCTTGATCAATAAATTGTTTGTTTTGACTATTGCATAAGAAAAAACAATCTTTTTGACATTCTAAAGAATTATCGGTTATAAAAGTGTCTTTAAATTTTAGAATCATTTTTCATCTTTAATAATTTTTTTTGAATTTTAATAAATTTTTTATTTGCCCAAAAATGTAAGAAAACATCTTCTATATAATTTAAAGTAAAATCTTTATAACCATTATCAAGAAGCTTTTCTAAAAATTCTAAAAAATCTTCTTTATCATTGATGACTAATTTTCCAGAATAAATAATATTTTCAAAAGATTTTTTAAAGCCAATTTTTTCTTCGCTTATTAAAAAATCTTTATAATTAAGGGCATAACCATCTTCAAATTCACTTTCTTTTGGTAATGCATTTTTAAATTCAATAGAGTTCAAAATTTGATCAAAATCTTTATCGATGAATTTTAAGCGATAATTGTCTATATAGAATTCAAAAAGCAAAAGAGCTTCTTGAGGATGATTTAAGGCTAAATCACAAAGATTTATGAAATTTAATAAACGTTTATTTTTTCTTTTTTCATAAGCTAAAGAAAAATAAGTTTTTGCAGTTTTAAAATCTTTCCTATAAAAATGATCAATGCCAAGCTGTTTATAATTTTGCAAATTCTTGTGCTCCACCATCTAAATTAATAAGAGTTATATCAGGATGAATGTCAATTTTTAATTGTCTTTCAAGCCCATATTTTAAAGTTGTTCCACTTGCTGAACAACCTTTACAAGCACCAATTAGATGAACATAAACTACGCCTTTTTTTATTCCTAAAAATTCTAACCCCCCGCCATCTCTTTCTAAAATGTGTATATTTTTTTCCAAACAAGCTTTAACAGGATTTACAAGCTCTTCATCACTAAAAGGCATCATGCTTTTACCCTTTTATTTGAAATTTTTAAAAATACTTTAGCACGATTGTATTTAAAAAAAGGTAAATTAAACCTTATTTTATTCTTCTTCCCTAGCAAGATTTTCAAGACTTTTTAATCCTTCTTCTCCTATAAGATTTTTTCCTTTTAAAGTTCCAAATATAGCATTTAAAGAGCCTACGATAGAATGAGAATTAAAACTCAAACTTTCTATAGCTCTTGCTCTTTTTTTCCATATGTTTTGCATAGCTCTCATTTCACTTTCTAAATCTTCTTTCATATTTTGATAAGTTTTTAAAATCAAAGTCATTTGAGTGCTAAATTCTTTAGAATTTAAATATTCGTATAAAAGATGATTTTTTTCTTCTTTATTTTCTAAAGAATTTTTAAGTCTATGAAAATTTATAATGCTTTCTCTAATAACGCAAATTGCACTTTTAAATTCATTGAAAGTGCAAATTAAAATTCCTTCTTTAAAATGAATTTTTTGTTGATCTTTTGGCATAGTTTTTGTGAGCAAAACAGCAATATCTACTTTTGTTTTAATACTATCTTGTTTAAGTTTATCAAGCCATTCTTTATTAAATTCTTTAGTTCTTTTACTTTCATATAAAATACTTCCACAAATATTTCCAAAATGATCTTTAACAATATGCAAGCAATCTGCTCCATTGATGCCTTTTGGAACCTCTTTAATTTCATCTGTTAAAAATTCATTTTTTAAAAATTCTTCTATAAGAAGTTCTTGTGCTTCTCCTTGAAGTTGTTGCGATCCTTGTTCTGCTTTTCTTTTTGCGGCATCAAGTTCTTTTTTGATGCTTTCTAGTTGTAGCTTTAGTTCTTGTTGCTTTAATTCTTCTTCGTTTTTTTTATGTTCAAATTCAATACGTAAACGTTCTTTTTCAAATTCTAAATTTTTCTTTTCTTGTTCTTTAAATTCTTTAAAAGCTTCTTGTTTAGCTAAAAATTTGATTTTTTCTTCATTTTCTTTTTGTTCTCTTTTTAATTGTTCATTTTCAGCCTTTAGAAAAATTAATTCACTTAATTCTTTACTTTTTTTCTCTAATTCATCTTGCATTAATTGTTTTTCTTTCTCGTGTTCTTTAATAAAATTTTGAATGAATTGCTTTTTAAAGTTGTCTTGTTCTTTTTGTATTGACTTTTCTATTTGATCTATTTGATTTTTCAAACCCTCTTGAATTTTTTGCTTAATAATTTCTTCTTGTTTTACCTTTTCTTCTTCAAGTTTGGCTAAATGTTTTTTATACTCCAATCTTTTTTCTTCTACTTCTTTATTAAATTCTTGTTTTTGTTTTTGAATTTCTAAATTTGCTTGATTTAAAACTTGAGTATAAAGTGCTTGATTGATATTTATAAATTCATTACATTTTGGACATTGAATTTGTTTTTCATAAATTTGCATAATATTTCCTTTATGGTATTTTAAATATTTTAACATATAATAAAAGCTTTGTTTTAGGAATATAGTTTGTATTGATAGAATTTATGTTAAATTTTTGTTTTAAGGAAAATTAATGCAAAAACCTACTTCAATTCAAGGATTTAAAAAATTTAAACTCATTATAATTTTAGCTTTAATGTCTAGTATAGCCCCACTTTCTACAGATATGTATTTACCAGCTTTAACTCACGTAGAACAAAGTTTTAAAACAAGTACTTTTTTAACACAACTTTCTTTAGCAAGTTTTTTTATAGCCTTTTCTTTAGGACAGCTTATATATGGTCCTTTAAGTGATATTTTTGGGCGTAAAAAACCTGTTATTTTTGGAATTTTACTTTTTATGATTTCTAGTTTTGCTTGTGTTATGGTGGATAATATTTTTCTTTTTATTTTATTAAGATTTTTACAAGCTCTTGGTGGGTGTGCAGGTATTGTGATAGCAAGAGCTATTGTTAATGATTTATTTGAAATCAAAGAAGCAACGGGGATTTTTGCATTAATGATGGTTTTTTCATCTTTAGCTCCTATGATTTCTCCTACTTTTGGAGGAATACTTCTTGATTATTTTTCTTGGCATAGTATTTTTATCACCTTATTTATTCTTGGGATCATTTTATTTTTTATGATAATTTTTGGACTTCAAGAAAGTGCAAATTTAACCCAAAGTCAAAAATTTTCATTTAGGCAAACTTTAAGTGCTTATAGTATTGTTTTGAAAGATAAGATTTTTTTAACTTATGTATTGTCTGCTTCATTAGCTCTTAGTGCTATGTTTGCATATATTACAGGATCTAGTTTTATTTTTACAAAATTTTTTGATTTAAGTGAGCAAAAATTCGCAATACTTTTTGGTTTAAATGCCTTTGGTTTTGTTCTTTGCGCAAATATTAATGCAAGATTAGTTTTAAAATTTAATTCTGAGAAAATTTTATCTTATGCATTATTTTTAATGCTTGTTGCAACTTTAATTTTATTTTTAAGTGCTTTTTTAAATCCTAATTTTTATCTTTTTGAGATATTGATTTTTATAAGCATAGCTTGTTTAGGTTTTATAGCGCCAAATACTACAACTTTAGCTATGGCGAGATTTAAGCAATGTTCTGGCACAGCTTCTGCTATACTTGGAACTATGCAGTTTGCTTTGGCTGGATTTATTTCATTTTTTGTTGGAATTATGAATGCAAATACTCCTATAGTTTTGGCATTTTTAATGTGTATATGTGTTTTTTTGGCAAATATGGTTTATTTTATTACAAAATTAAAAAATTATTCTGTTACGAAAATACTCAATTAAATTTAAATATATATTAAAACTCCTACTTTAATTTATCGTTTTGCTAAAATCTAAAAAGATAAAATCAAAAAGGATGAAAATATGTGGGAACAAGTTTATGATCCGCTAGGAAATATTTGGCTTAGTGCTTTATTTGCCTTTTTGCCTATATTTTGTTTTTTAATATGTTTAGTCTTTTTTAAACTTAAAGGCTATCAGGCAGGATTTTTAACAGTTGTGTTGGCTTCTTTAGTAGCTTTAATAATTTATAAAATGCCTTGGAATTTAGTTGGAGCTAGTTTTATACAAGGTTTTATAAATGGAATGTGGCCTATTGCTTGGATTATTATTGCAGCAATTTTTCTTTATAAGCTTTCAATTAAATCAGGTTCTTTTGAAATCATTAAACAAAGTGTTATGAGCATTACTCCTGATCATAGAATACAAGTTATTTTAATAGGTTTTTGTTTTGGCTCTTTTTTAGAGGGGGCCATTGGTTTTGGTGGTCCCATTGCTATTACGGCTGCACTTTTAGTAGGGCTTGGTTTTAAACCTTTACAAGCTGCTGGGCTTTGTTTGATAGCAAATACTGCTCCTGTTGCTTTTGGAGCAGTAGGAATCCCAGTAACTGCTATGTGTGATCTTTTAGGAATTCAAGGAGGAGCTATTTCTGCTATGATAGGGCGTATGCTTGTGCCACTTTCTTTTATAGTTCCTTTTTTTGTAGTTTTTTTAATGGATGGATTTAAAGGTATTAAAGAAACTTTTGCACCTGTTTTAGTAGCGTCAATTAGTTTTACTTTAACTCAATTTTTGAGTTCAAATTATTTGGGTGCTGAGCTTCCGAGTATTATTTCGGCAGTTGTTTCTCTTGCTCTTACTATAGTTTTTCTAAAATTTTATAAAATTAAAAATATATATCGTGTAGATGGAAAAACAGATTTTAAAAATGATTTAAATTTGAATATGGGTTTAATAATCAAAGCTTGGACTCCTTTTATTTTACTTATTGTATGTATAATTTTTTGGACTCAGCCATTTTTTAAAGAACTTTTTACAAAAGATGGAATTTTAGCTTTTACAAGTATTAGTTTGGCTTTTAATAATATAAGTGGAGGAATCCTGAGTCCTTCTATAGTGGATAATACAATATTAAAACCTATAAATTTAGGACTTGGAATAGATTTAATTAATGGAAAAAATGTTGCTCAGGCTGGAACAGCTATACTTTTTGCGGCTTTTTTAACTATTGTTATATTAAAAATTAAAGCAAATGATGCTGTTGAATGTTTTAATACAACTTTAAAAGAAATGGCTATACCTTGTCTTACCATAGGTCTTGTTGTGGCTTTTGCTTTTGTGTCTAAAAATAGTGGCATGAGTTCAACTTTAGGACTTGCTTTTGCACATACAGGAGGAGCCTTTTCTTTCTTTTCTCCTATTATTGGTTGGATAGGAGTTTTCTTAACAGGATCGGATACTAGTGCAAATTTACTTTTTGGAGCCCTTCAGCAAATTAGTGCACAAAAACTTGGAGTAAGCGAAGCTTTATTTTTAGCAGCTAACTCAGTTGGTGGAGTAGTTGGAAAAATGATTAGTCCTCAAAGTATAGCTGTTGCTTGTGCTGCAGTAGGCCTTGTAGGAAGAGAATCAGAGCTTTTTAAATTCACTCTTAAGTATTCTATAGCTTTTGTTATTTTGGTAGGAATTTGGACTTGTATAATAGCTTTCTTTTTGCAAGGTATCATTCCTCCTGTAGTTTTAAAATAGAAAGGTTAAAATATGAAAAAAGTATATTTTTATGCGACTTGTTTAGGAACAGCTGCTATGCAAGATACAATTTTAAATGCTTTAAAGCTTTTGCGTAGAGAAGGTGTTGAGGTAATATTTAAGAAAAAACAAACTTGTTGTTCTCAGCCTTCATTTAATTCAGGATATTTTAAAGAAAGTAAAGAAATAGCCCTTTATAATGTAAATTTATTTGATGAACCTTATCCTATAGTGGTTCCAAGTGGATCTTGTGCAGGAATGATGAGCCATGATTATTTAGAACTTTTTAAAGATGATGTGCATTTTGAAAAAGTAAAAGATTTTTCTCAAAGAGTTATAGAGCTTTCGCAATATTTAGATGAAGTTTTAAATGTTGATTATGAAGATAAAGGAGAGCCTATAAAAATTACTTGGCATTCTAATTGTCACGCTTTAAGAGTTCAAAAAAGTATTGATGCTAATAAAAATTTAATTAAAAGACTTAAAAATGTAGAACTTGTTCCTTTAGAATATGAAGAAGAATGTTGTGGTTTTGGAGGAACTTTTTGCGTAAAAGAACCAGAAATTTCAAATGCTATGGCTAGAAGTAAGATTAAAGATATACAAAACTCAGGAGTTAAATATTTAGTTAGTGCAGATGGGGGTTGTCTTTTAAATATTAGTGGAACGATGCAAAAAATGGGACTTGATATAAAGGCTATTCATTTGTACGATTTTCTAAATAAACGCTTACAAGGAGAGAGTCTATGAATAAAATTCCTCATGAAGAAATGGTTAAAATCAAACTTAATGATAAACAAATGCAAGAAAATCTCATAAATGCTATGCATACTTTGCAAAGAAATCGTCTTAAGGTAATTGATGATAAATTTAAAGATTGGCAAGGCTTGAGATCTAAAGCCAAACAAGCTAAAAACAATGCTTTAATGAATTTGGAAGATAGACTTTTAGAATTTGAAAAAAATGCTAGTGCAAATGGCATGATAGTGCATTGGGCTGATACCAAAGAAGAAGCTTGTGAATTAATTTATGAACTAATGATGCAAAAAAATATCACAAAGATTCTTAAGGGAAAGTCTATGGCAAGTGAGGAAATAGGCTTAAATCATTACTTAGAAAATAAAGGCTTTAAAGCAATTGAAACAGATTTAGGAGAACTTATTTTACAATTAAATGGTGAAAATCCTGTTCATATAGTTGTTCCTGCAATTCACAGAAATCGTTATGAGATTGGAAAAATTTTTGAAGAAAAATTAGGCGCTACTTTAGAGAGTGAGCCTGAAAAACTTAATGCTATAGCAAGAAAACATTTAAGAAATGAATTTGAGGGATTAAAACTGGGTTTAAGTGGAGTAAATTTTGCTATGTCTAAAGAAGGAGCTTTTTGGCTTATAGAAAATGAAGGAAATGGTAGAATGTGTACCACAGCTCCTGATATCCATATAGCACTTTGCGGAATTGAAAAAGTAATGGAAAGTTTTGAAGATGCTGCTACTATGGTATCTTTACTCACCCCTTCTGCAACAGGACAATTTATTCCAACTTATAATAATATCATTACGGGTCCTAGAAAAAATGGGGAATTAGATGGGCCTAAAGAAGTACATATAATACTTTTTAATAACAACCGCACCAATATGCTTTCAAATGAAGATTATTATGAAGCGCTAAGATGTATAAGATGTGGAGCTTGTATGAATTTTTGTCCTGTTTATGATCAAATAGGAGGACATACTTATCAAACAACTTATCCAGGACCCATAGGAGAAGTAATTAGTCCTAATATTTTTGGTATTGATTATACAGGAGATATTTTAACATTCTGTTCGCTTTGTGGACGTTGCTCTGAAGTTTGTCCTGTTAAAATTCCTTTAGCAGATTTGATTAGAAAATTAAGAAGAGATAAGGTGGGACAAGGAGATAATCCGCCAATAGGTGCAAATTTAGTTAAACACAATAAAGCAGAAGCTTTTACTTTTGCAAGATTTAAGGATCTAGCTACAAATGGAAATTTATGGAGATTTTCTTTATCAAAGGCCCATTATTTTAATTCTTTATTGCATAGTTTTAAAGATTCTTTACCTGTGATTAAAAATTGGAGTACTTTTAAAGAGTTGCCACAAATTAAGAAAGATTTATATAAAGAGATAGAAAAGCTTGAAGGAGTGATTTATGAGTAATAGAATTTTAGAACTTTCTTCAAAAAGCAAAGAGAGTATTTTAAATAAAATTAAAAATGCTTATAGCAAAAAAGATTTTACTTTTATTCCAAGTATTGATCCAATAGATCATATAAATACTAAAGATGATATGCTTAGTGAATTAAAACAAAAAATGAGTGATAATAAATACATAGTAGAAGAATGCTCCAAAGATAAGCTTGAAGAAAAGATCAATGAAATTGTAGCAAAGTATGATTATCAAAAAATGATTTATGGAAAAAGCTTAAATTTAGATTTATCAAAAATAAAAGCTAATGAAAAAATTTGTTTTGATAAAAATATAGAAGAGTTAAGAACTGAAGTTTTTCAAAGTGATTTTTCTGTAATACACGCAAGAGTAGGGGTTAGTTCCCATGGGGTAGCCTTAGTGCTTTCAAGCAAAGATCAACCTAGAATGCTTTCTTTAGCTCCAAAACTTTGCATAGTTTTACTTCAAAAGCAAAATATAGTAAAAAGTCTTAGTGAAGCTTTAAATTTAGCAAAAGAAGAAAATAAAACTTTACCAAGTAATATTTTATTTATTGCAGGACCATCAAGAACAGCTGATATAGAACTTATAACTGTTTTTGGAGTGCATGGGCCTCAGCAAGCTCATATTATCTTGTATTGATTTTTTTAAAATCAATACAAGATTTAAATCGCAATAGCTTTAATTTAAAATCTTTTTTAAATAAACGAAACATTATTTTAAATCTTAGTCTAAGATTTAACTTTTGAAGTAGTTCTTTTGTATGCAAATAAGAAAGAGGATAAAATTCAAGCATGTAAAAATCTGTGTAATAAGAACAAGCTTTAATCAAAAAACGATCTTTTTTATATTTTTGGTTTTGGCAAATGAAGTTAAAAATATTAACGGCAATAACACATAAACAATGTGCCTTAAAATAAGATCTTAAATCATTGTAATTATTAAAATATTCTCTTAAAAATTCTTGATTTTTGGGTAATTTCTTTGGAAATTTAGTATCTTGTTGGCTTTGAGTGATGGAATTTTCTCTAATTCTATAAACCATTAATTTTATATTTTCATAATAAATATTTTTGGCATTTAAAAACAAAATCGTTCCAAAGTCATGATCTTCATGATAAATACCATAAGTAAAACGAAGTTTATAAGAATTTAACATTTCGCTTTTAAAACTTCCTTGCCAAGCAAAATAAAAAAGATATAATGAATTATCTTTTAACAAATCAAGGCCATTTTTGTAAAAATTCTTCTTAGTATTTTTTAAAATATCAGTATCTGGATGAGTGATAAAAGTTTTTTTGTGTTCTAAGAATTCTTTAAAGGAATGTATAAAAATATCTAGTTTTAATTCAAGCATTTTTTTAACACAAGTTTCAATGCAATCTTTTTCTAAATAATCATCAGAGTCTAAAAAATGTATAATTCTTTTAGGTAGTCTTTGTATGATTAATTCATTAATATTTTTTAAAGAAGTTTTAATATAGCGCGATTGAGCTGTGTTTGTAAAAAGAAAATTAATTTTTTCATTTTTTATGATTGTTTGATCATAATTAAAAGAATTTGTGTTTAAATAGCTTTTAATTTTAATTTTCTTATTGCTTTGAAAATATGTTCTTAAAGGGCTTTGCTTAATAAATTCTAATCCCATATTTCTTGCAGAACTCAAACCGCCATTCTTTTTGGAAATAAGAAAAAACCTTTTATCTTTTTTTACATAATTTTGTGCTATTTCTAAGCTTCCATCATCACTTCCATCATCAACTAAAATAATATCTAAATGAGTATAAGTTTGATTTATCACACTTTTTAGACATTGTTCTAAATAGTTTTTTGTATTATAAATAGGAATTATAATTGAAACTAAAGGTTGCATAAAACACCTTTTTTAATTTTTCTTTTAATTTTCAAATAAAATATATAAAAGTTTATTTTATTTTTAAGAAATTTATATTTAAAGTATGAAATTTTATTTAAATTATAATAATATTTAAAAATTTCTTTTTTAAGATGAAAAGAAAAGTATCTAATGATAAATTGATTTAAATTAGAATTTTGAAGTAGGATTAAAATTTTTTCACAATCTTTCAAATTACTTTGCAGTTGTTTTTTGATTCTTCTTTTCATAATGGAATTTTCATTAGTATTATAAAAATATCCTATGAAATTAGCAGTTTTTATACTAGGATCTATAAGAAATGCAAAAACTAAAAGATCCTCTGCCATAGTTAGCTTTAAAGAAAGATCAAGTTTTTGAAGATTTTTAAAATAAAAGTCTTTTTGTATGAGACAAAAACAAACATTCCAAGAAATCCCCTTATGATACATCATTTTATTTTTTAATTCTTCATAATTTTGATAATTTGGTAAATTTTCTTCTATACCCCCCTCCATTTCATCAATTTTAGCAAAGCCAAATCTTAATAAATTGGCTTCTTTAATCTCTTTTAAAGCTAACTCACAAGCATTTAAAGCTAAAGTATCATCAGGGTCTAAAAACATTATATAAGCTGAGCTTGAGTTTAATACTCCTACATTTCTACTTGCAAAGGTTCCTAAAT